>JAUVLT010000068.1 GCA_030600605.1 Mycoplasmatota bacterium | reverse complement strand
AACGACCGTCTTTTATGTTAATAATAAAATTGGATGCAAGTTTAGTAATAATCGTTATTGTATCCCCTTCCTGCAATCCAATATTTGATAATAACTTATAAGTTTCAGATGTTCCATTTATTTCAACAATTCGGTATATAACGCCTTGTTTACATTTCGCAAGTTTTTTTGCCATTATGTCACCTTCTTCCTGTTCATATATAATAATTTAACATATATAATAATTTAACATATAAATTTATACTGTTCAAACAAAATTATAATAATTATAAATAGTCTTATAAATAACTTTTATAAATAAGCTTACAAATAAAACAAAATTATTTATATTTGATTATTGTTTCAATTAATGATATTCAAGTAGATACTAGTCATCATTTAATCCTCTTAAAATAGCAGTTCTAACAGATTTGTAATTCAAAAAAATAAATAAAAAAGATGATTAATAAAAATTTTATTTTATCATCAAAATGTAGTAGTTTAAAAGCATGTTGAGAAGTAGGGGATAGGAATGAGAAGAAATGTAGAATTATTTTTAAAAGAACCTATAAAATTGACACTATAAAAAACAGTGTGAATAAATAGGTTCTTTTGTTCTTATGAATCAAATAATAATTGTAGATTATTCCATTCAGGTTTTAATTCTTTATCTTCAATAAGGTGTGCTATTTCGACGATTTTATCATTAATTGGAGTTTCAACATTTACTTTATCACCATACATGCATACTACTCCATTGATTGAATCGATCTCTGTCTTTCGTCCTCTATCAATATCACGTAACATACTTGATTTAATTGATTTATGTTTTCTCATAGCTATTGGAAGTAAGAACAAACTGATACGTTTTTTAAAGCTATTATTATAATCCATTAATTTAACTACATCTTTGCCTTGAATAGGTTCAATTTTTATATTCGCTGCATTTGCAACATCGATACATTCTTTGATAGCGTGTAAAGCAAGTAATCTTGACTTTTTATCTTTTGCTATTATCCCAAAACTAGTGTTTGTTATTAAGGATAGGCCACTGAAAGCAGCGTTAACTAATAGTTTTGCCCATCTAGCACCGATAAAGTTATCTTCAATTGTAACATTACCCATTGTATTTAATAGTTCAACGATATAATTAAATAATTCAATATCATTATTTCCATATTTTCCAATACTAAAGGTCATTGTTTCTCTAGTAGCTTCTGATGTTAATTCACTAATACCTTTACCATGAAAAGTTGCTCCCCATGACATAGTACATCCAATTGTTTTATCTTTCCCAATTATTTCTGATATAGATAATTCAGGGATTCCGTTTTGCATTGTGCAGATTACACCTTTTTCACTTAAATGTGGAATTAGTTTTTTTACAATTTCTTTATTATGTCTTTGCTTTGTCATTAGTAATATTATGTCATATTTTTTAGACATTTCTTCTGGTAGTAATGCTTTTACTTTTTGAGTAAATTCAATTTTACCAATTATACTAGCTCCACCCTTTTTAAGTGCTTCAATATGTTCTTTATTTCGATTAATTAAGTCTATTTCATATCCTGCTTTTGTTATATAGGCACCTAAGATAGTACCCATACCTCCAGCACCATAGATTGCTACATTCATATTAATACCTCCATAATTATTTTAGTATGTTTCTTCGTCTCTCCACTAATTATATCATAATTTATGTATTTGATATGATTATATATACAGAAGATGACAGTAAAATATCAAAGTAATAAGATTTGATTATTAAATGAATTATTATTTTTAATGGCTTTAATTATTTAATAATATTATAATATAAGTAGATCAAGTAAGGAGAGATAATAGTATGAATAATGTATTGGTTTTACTTGCAGATGGGTTTGAAGATATTGAAGTAGTTACTACAGTTGATTTACTAAGAAGAGCAAATATAGATGTTAATCTAGTTAGTATAAAAGATAAAATTGTTAAGTCCGGAACTGGTATAAATGTAGTGGTAGAAAAGCTGATAGAAGAAGTATCTGTAGATGACTATGACTTACTATTTCTACCTGGTGGAGGCGGAGTAAAAGCACTTGATGAGTCTAAACTTGTCCGAAAGATAATATTAGATTTTTATGATCAAGGGAAATACATATCAGCAATTTGTGCAGCACCCTTAATATTAGGGAAAATGGGACTTCTAGATAATAAAGATTTTACATGTTATCCTAGTTTCGAACAATTCGCTCCTAAAGGTATTTACAAGGAAGTAGGAGTTATTCAATCGGATAATATTATTACAGGGAGAGCAATAGGTTATGTAAATGATTTTGCATTTCATATTATTGATTTATTAACTTCAAATGAAATAAAAGAAAATGTTGCTAAGCAAACACTAATAAGTGAAAACAAATAGAAATTATAATAAAGATATCAATTACAAGGAGTATCTATTATGAAAAAAATGAACAAAGATGAAACTATGGTAATTAATAAGTTGATGTTAGATCCTAAAAGAAATATAAATATGATTAATTTTATTTCTAACTATGGAATTGATTTTTTGTATCAATCTAATACAGCTATTATGATTTCAGGTTTTAGTGATAAGCAATGGGTATATATTGATGCTGAAACTAAGAGCGATTTTAATAAAATAGTTGATAAACTAATGGAGTTTGAATATTTTGCTGTTTTTAATGATAATCAATATAAATGGCTTAGTGAAATAATGGAGCTTGAAGTTATGCTAAGTTGTAAGAAGTATATCTTTCCGAAAGACATAGAACTTGAAGAATCTAATTTAGTTTCAGTTATTGATGAGAGCTATACTCAATACATTTTTGATAACTATGAGTATCGAGAGTTTGTGGATATTGATTATCTAAAAAATCAAATAAAAAACAATCTTGCTCTGGGTATTTTTGATAATGAGAAACTTGTCGCATGGATTATGACTCATGATGATGGAGCTATGGGATTTTTAACTGTATTACCTAATTATCGAAATAGAGGATATGCAACACTTCTAAGTAATGCCTATATAATGCATTTAAGAGATAAGGGATTTATACCTTTTATACATATTGAAGAACATAATATTAAGTCATTGAATCTTGCGAAAAAATGTGGATTTAAGTATTATGGTAATGTTCATTGGATTAAGAGAAAAAAATGATAAAATTAAATTGTCATCAAATAGTATTATTAGGAGTTAATTATGGAAGCTATGTTATATGAAAAGTTAAGTGATAACAAAGTAAAATGTTTAGTATGTAATCATTATTGCGTTTTAAAACTTGGGCAAAGAGGAATTTGTGGTGTCCGAGAAAACAAAGACGGGAAAATGTTTGTTTTGA
This sequence comes from Mycoplasmatota bacterium, assembly GCA_030600605.1. Taxonomy (GTDB): domain Bacteria; phylum Bacillota_I; class Bacilli_A; order Izemoplasmatales; family Izemoplasmataceae; genus JAFGXW01. The sequence goes on along the minus strand of JAUVLT010000068.1, from coordinate 1,697 downwards.
ATTATGGAAAAACTGTCGCTTCAAGTGTTGATCCAATTGAAAAGAAACCATTATATAATTATTTACAAAGAACAAATACTTATTCATTCGCAGCTGCAGGATGTAATATGCGCTGTCCATGGTGTCAAAACTATTCTATTTCACAAAGTCCAAAACTAAATAACCGAATAGAAGGGACTGAAATATCTCCTAAAGAACATGTTTTTAGAGCTATTCATTATCAGTGTCCATCAATTTCATATACATATTCTGAACCAACAATTTTTTTAGAATATGCTTATGCTACTATGAAACTCGCAAAAGATGAGGGACTTAAAAATATTTGGGTAACTAATGGCTATATGTCAAAGGAAACCTTAAAATTAATATTGCCATTATTAGATGCTGCAAATGTAGATTATAAAGGACAAAATAATGTTTATGAAAAATATTGTTCTGGGGATGCACTTTCAATACTAGAAAACATGAAAGTAATGAAAGATAATAGTGTTCATTTAGAAGTAACTACTTTAATTATTCCAGGATTAAATGATAAAGAAGAAAATATTCAATCAATAGTAAATGATATAGTTACTTATTTAGGAACTGATATTATTTGGCATATAACGAGATTTTTCCCAGCTTATCAAATGAAAAACAAACCTATCACACCTAAAAAAACTTTAATTATGGCTGAAAAAATCGGCCATGATGCAGGTATAAAGAATATATATTTAGGAAATATTTAGTATTAAGGAGCTAGCTATAGAAAAAACAAGTAAAAGATAAAAATAGTTAAAAACCTACTATTAAGGTATATTTAAAAGAGGTTCTGAGAACCGTAAATTTATATATGAATAGATATTTACTTATTTAGAATCATCATAAAAAATGTTGTCTTTAAGGATTTTATAGATTGAATGAATTATGTTTTTTGAAACAGCGCAAATAATTGTGTTGTGATGTTTCCCTGATTTCTTCATTTTATAGTATTTTTCTCTAAATTTGTTAGACTGTTTAGACTTTCCTACACAGGCTACTCGTGATGCACTAAAAGCTGCGGTTCTGAGAAACTTGCTACCTCGTTTAGATATCTTTGATTTCTTAAGTTTGTATTTCCCTGATTCATAAATAATGGGGTCTAATCCATAATATGCGAAGTACGCATGCTTATTGTTAAATCTATTGATATCTCCGGTTTCACCGAGAATTGTAGCGCCATTAATAGGACCTATTCCGGGTACTGAAGTAATTTTAGGAAATAGCTTTAGTTTTGCTGTAATAGTCTTTTTAAGAACCTTGATTTGTTCATCATAATGATTGATATCACTTATGATAGAGCGAATTAAGAATGCTTGAGAACTATTGGATTTACCGATAGAATCCTTAGCTAATTGTTTAAGTAATAGTGCCTGATTGTATCGATCACTCTTAGTTTTTAAGCGGCTTGCCAATGTAGTTGTATGTAGGCCGGCATAGTTGATTGGTAGTGGATAATCATAAAGTACTGATAAAGTCCATTTAGAGTATGGATCAAAGTGTTTTTTGAATTCAGGAAATGAGATATGAAGTAGTCTTTTTAACTCCGTTTTACTTTTAGAAAGAAGTTGTTTCTTAGAGTGGTAGTTTCTAGATATTTGTTTTAATTCATCCAAATGATATAATGAAGGCGTATAGGAATGGAGAGCCCTAATGTTATTCATTATATAACGGCATAT
>JAUVLT010000088.1 GCA_030600605.1 Mycoplasmatota bacterium | reverse complement strand
AGGAACAGTAGACCACTTTGGATTACACGGAAGAGTTGATTTCATAATGGGCACACTATCTAAAGCAATTGGGGTAGTTGGAGGATATATTGCTAGTAAGAAAGAGACTAAAACTTGGCTCTCACATCGAGCTCGACCTTTGCTTTTCTCGACAGCTTTACCACCAGCGGCTACTGCTGCTGCAACTGAATCAGTTAAAATGTTGATGGAAAGTGAAGAATACTCTAATAAACTATGGAATAATGCCAATTATTTTAAAGAAAAATTAAGTAGATTAGGATTCGATACAGGTCATAGTGAAACACCTATTACACCTGTTATGATTGGAAATGAAGCAAAAACAATGCAATTTAGTAAAGCCTTACTTGATGCCGGTGTTTATGTATCGGGGATTGTTTTCCCAACAGTACCAATGGGGAAGGGAAGACTTCGCTGCATGATTAGTGCTTCGCATACAATTGAGGATTTAGATTATGCTCTTTATAAATTTGAAAGTGTCGGAAAAGAACTAGGAATCATATAAACCAAGAGGAGAAATTAAATTTCTCCTTTTTCTTTTTTTCTAAAAATTGTATAATTGAATTAGGGAAGTGATCGGTATGGAAAAATATTTAAGTAACTGGATAACTATTATCGATGGTATTAAAAATGATAATACATACAAAGCATCTTGGGGACGAGCAATTATAGAATGTATTTTGAAGGAAGAATACGAGATAGTTAAAGAAGAAATCATTATTGAAGAATATTTTATTGTGCAAAAAATTCTTAAATATTATTGGAATTTGAATTCCTATTTTAACCTTTCGCAAGGCGATTTTCTCGTAATTGAAAAAGTAACAAAAGAAATCTCTTTAGATTTTTATAGGAAAAAGAAACACCATAATCCTGCCTGGTTTAATGAGATGGAAATATTTATTAAAAGAAAACAAATCAAGTTTGAAAAAATAATTAATAGAATCATGAAAATTGTTAATAAAAATGTCGCTTACCGATTTTTAAACTATCGAAGTAAGAGAATTAAACTATATAAACTTGATACAAAAAATAAAACTCTTAGATTTAAAAAAAATGATGTCGAAATAATAAAGACTCATTCTAAACTCTTAATTGACTTAATTAACTCAAAATGGGCTTTAAATTTAGAAAAATATAACAATTCACCATATTTACAAAGAAAAGTAATAGATTCAGCTGATAGTTATCAAAAAAGACAAAATTTTAGATCTATTAAGAATATGCTTGTTCAATATTATCATACAGAAGGAATTAAAGATTTTTATACAGGAGAACATTTGGATTATCTAGATGTAAAATTAGTACACATAATTCCTTATAATTATATTTACTCAAATAACATTTGGAATCTTGTTATTGCGCATAGATCTACTAAATTAAGGATGATTCCAAGTGAAGAAGACATGAAAAATCTAAAGATTAGAAATAAAAGATTATTAAAAGAACTTACTAATGTTAGTAATAAAGAGAAACAAGATTTACAAAACGTAGTTAATAATAATTTGTTAGATAAATGCTTTATTGATATGGGAGGTTAGAAAGATGATTAAGCACAATAAGTTAGTTAGAGATAATATTCCTCAAATTATTAAAGATAATGGGAAGGAATGCAAAACCAGAATGTTAGGTGACCAAGAATTTGAACTTGAATTAAGAAAGAAGTTAATAGAAGAATCTACAGAGCTCTACGAAGCCAGCGGTAAAGAACAAATAATTTATGAACTTGCTGATATTTATGAAATTGTGGAATATATTTTAATTGCTAACAACATTGACAAAAGACAAATTGACAACATGCGCATCAAAAAAAATGTGAGCAATGGTAGTTTTGAAGATAAGATTTTTTTAGAGTATATTAACTAACAAAAAAAACAGTTCTTGCCTAGAACTGTTTTTTTAATACTCTTAAAATTAATAACCAATTATTGCGTGAATTATAAAAAGTTGATATAATGTAATCGCATATAAAGGGGGAATTTGATGATATATTACATAATAGGATTGATAGTAATTGTTTTATTAACGCCAGTTTATTTATTGTTGTATTTAATTATTACTGAATATAAACCAGATAAAATAGAAAATTCCAGAATCATGAAAAATAACATTTCTTCTAAAGTTAAAAAAGAAATGACTTTAACTACCTTGAATACAGGATATTCAAGTTTAGATAAAGATCAAGATTTTTTCCTTGAAGGTGGAAAAGGTTCTAAATGTGTTTCAAGAGAAAAAACAAAGACCAATTTAAAAGATATTGTTAAAATGCTAAAAGAAATAAACAGTGATTTCTATTTTCTACAAGAAGTAGATGAGCCGTGTCGAAGAAGTTGTTTTATAAACCAAGTTAGATATATTTCCAAGAAATTCAATGATTACAATAGTTCATTTGTATATAATTATATAGTTAAATATGTGCCTGTTCCGCTTTTTAAACCTATGGGAAGCGCTATTAGTGGACTGCTCTCTTTATCAAAATATAAAATAAATGAATCGAAAAGATATCAACTTATGGGAGATGAAACATTTCCAAGAAGATTATTCTTTTTAAAAAGATGTATGATGGTAAACAAATACAAATTAGATAATGAAAAGGAACTAATCTTAATAAATATCCACTTATCAGCTTATGATAAAGGTGGGTGCATTAGAAAAGCACAATGTAATCATTTAATTGATTTTATCAATGAATTATCAAAGCAAAACAAGTATGTTATCATTGGAGGAGATTGGAATCATCTCTTAGATAACAGTATCTATAAAGAAGATATGCCTGAGTGGGTTAGCCTACTGCCTAGTAAGCTCTTTGATACTCCATACAAAATTATCTATGATAAAGATGTTAATACCGTTAGAAGCGAAGATAAACCTTATATCAAAGGAGAAAATTTTGAAACAATTATTGATGGATTCTTGGTTAGTCCAGCAATTCAGGTGACAAAAGTAAAGGCGAGAGATTATGGATTTAAGAATACCGATCATAACCCAGTAACAATTACGTTTAAGTTGAAAAAGTAATTTAATTTAAAAAGCTAAAAAGCTAAAACATTTTAGCTTTTTTTATATTTAAGCAATGTTTTTTTATAAATAAGCAGATTTCTTAATTATAAATATGCTTATATCATTAGATTTAT
>JAUVLT010000056.1 GCA_030600605.1 Mycoplasmatota bacterium | reverse complement strand
CTTAGGAAACACTGGAATCTTTGAATTATGGTTCTTTGGAAGTGTAATTCTATTCTTACTGTATTTAAGTTTAACATTGTTTGAAGAAAGAATTGTTAAACGCAGTGTAATGTTGTTAAAAGGGGAAACTGATCTGAATTTAGGAATTGAGAAAATATTTTTTAGAAAAAGGGAATTAAAGAAAAAGAGCTAAAGTAAACCCCATTTAGTGGATATTTTAGAAAATAAAGAGGCTGTAAAGAAACGAAATCCTAGATGATTTTAAGCTTTACGGCTTTTTTGTCATAAAAAAACACTAATTAATTGTTTGTTAAAATCAATTACGTAAGTGTTTTTATCTTAAATCAATTATTATATTATTTTGTATTCAGTTAATATTCCTTTAAGGATAGCGATTTGTTCTTTTTCTTGTTCTCCTCTAACTTCAATATAAAATTCCGCAGCATGAGGGATCCCTAAACTCATTACCGACATAATAGATTTTAATGTAACTCTTTTATCTTTATAAATTATATCAACATCTTCCTGATATTTAGCTGCTGCTGCAGAAAGAACCGATGCAGGTCTTGCATGTAATCCAGCTACATCTTTAACAATATATTTTTCTTTTATCATATAATCACCTTCTACTCTTTATTTTATCAAGTTACGCCCAGTAGTGTTTACTCCATAGACACTTTCAAAATCTTCAGTAAACTTACCCACACTCTTTTTTGTTATTTCAGAAAATAACATCTTTTTAAACATCTCAGGATTTATCGTTACGGCATCGCAACCATTTAAAATAGAGATATTTAATTGACTGATGCTTTTAAATGAAGCTCCTAATATTTTTGTTTTAATATTGTTGTCAATAAAAATCTTTTTAATTGCTCTAATAACTTCAGGTCCATCTCCACCATTTTTTGTAATTCTATTTATGTAAACAGCTAAGTATTTAGCTCCACATAAAGCAGCCATTACAGCTTGATTCACGTTGCAAATAGCGGTAGCTGTTATTAAAAAGTTATTCTTAGAAAGATATTTAATTGCTTTAAACCCATCATCGGTCACGGGAATCTTAATATAAACAGAATCCCCAACTAACTTTTTAATTAATTTTGCTTCTTCAATTATACCGTCAAATGTCACTTCTGTGACTTGAATATGAAAATCTTTACCCTTTAAAACAGCTTTTAATTCTAGAAATAATTTTTTATAATTTTTATTTTCTCTAGAAATAAGTGTTGGGTTAGTAGTAATTCCATGTAAAGTATACAATTCAACAGCTTCTTTAATACTATTTACATCAGCTGAATCTAATAAGTATTCCATTATAAGTTCTCCTTAACTGCTTTTACAATGTCTTTAGCAGTAAGCCCGTATTCTTTTTGAAGAAAATCTTGGGTACCAACTTGTCCAAAACGTTCATTAACACCAATTCTAATAACTTTTGTAGGATAACTCTCTGATAAACATTTACTTACTGCTGAACCTAATCCCCCAATGATATTATGATTTTCTGCGGTAATTATTAAACCTGTTTTTTTAGCATATTTGATAACTAATTCTTGATCAATTGGCTTGATAGTAAATAAGTCAATGATACTAATATGAATATCTTCTTTCAAGAGCATTTTATGAGCTTCTAACGCTTCTTTAATCATTATACCAGTAGCAATTACAGTTGCATCATTTCCTTCTCTTAAGACGATTCCTTCTCCAATTGTGAATCTTGATCCTTCATCATATATTTGAAGCATTGTTTTTCGTACTATTCTTAAATAGTGTATTCCGTGAATATTCACTACTTGTTTTAGTAAATCTTGAAACATTACCCAGTCAGTTATTTCAATGACTGTTGCATTGGGTATTAAACGCATTAATCCTAAATCTTCAAATGGCATATGTGTTCCACCGTTATGTGCTGCGCTAACTCCAGCGTCACTACCAATTATTTTTAAATTTAAATCAGCATATCCGATTGATAAAAATAGCTGATCAAAACATCTTCTAGTTGCAAATACTCCAAAAGTATGCATAAAAGGAATAAATCCTCTTAACGCAAGTCCACTAGCAATACCGACCATATTAGCTTCCATAATTCCACAGTTAATAAAATTATTCGGATATATATCTAAATACTTTTTCATTTTTATTGCGCCCATTAAATCGGCTTCTAAAGCTACAATTTTTGAATTATTTTTGGCTATCGAAATTAATGTATCTGCGTATACTTCTCGCAACTCATAACTATTATTTAAAGGTTTTTCTAATATTTTTACGTTCATCTAGTCACCTCTTCTAATTCAGCAATTTTGCGATTTATAATAACTAAATCATCTTCAGAAAAACGCATATGATGATTACTAACAATATTTTCAAACTCTTCAATTCCTTTTCCTTTTATTGTATCTAATATGATTAAACTTGGCTTACCTTTAGTATTTAAAGCAATCTTAATTGATTTCAAAATACTTTCTTCATCATGTCCATTTACACGAACAGAGTGAAATCCAAAAGCCTTGAATTTTTTCACTAAATCTCTTTGATTTGAAATATCTTTTGTAAAGCCATCTAACTGGATTTTATTTTCATCAACAAATACCACTAAATTATCCAGTTGATGATGAGAAGCAAATTGAATAGCTTCAAAACATTGCCCTTCATTAAGTTCACCATCTCCAACAATTGTAAAAACAAAATTACTTTTTCCTTCAATTTTAAGTGCTTTTGCTATACCAACAGCACTACTTATTCCTTGACCTAAAGAACCTGTAGTCATATCAATTCCAGGTGTCTTTAAGCGATCACAATGACTCGGTAAACTAGTACCATTATCATTTAATGTTAATAACAATTCTTTATTAAAATAACCTTTTAATGCTAATGTAGCATAAAGTGCCGGACCAGCATGTCCTTTTGATAATACTAAATAATCACGATCACTCCAAGTAGGATTCTCTGGATTTATTTCCATAATTTTTAAATAAAGTACTGATAGTACTTCAATTATCGAGAAGCTTCCTCCTAAATGACCAAACCCTCTATTTTTAAACATTTTTAACGTTTCAAGACGAATCATGTTGCTAAATTTTTTCACCTGTTTACCCCCAATAATTTTAAAGGGGAATTTTTAAATTCCCCTTTAAGTCTATTTATGCAGCTTTGTCTTTAGTCACATATGCATGGATAAATGGTAAAGAGAACAATACAGCTATTAAAGCAGTAACTGAGAATGTACCCCATCTAGCAAATGTACCAACAACGATACCTGTTCCGATAAAGTCAGCATCAGAGAATGTAGTATTTGCAAATCCTAAATCTCCAAGAACTGGCATTAACAATAATGGTAAGAATGTTATAACAAGTCCATTAACAAATGCACCAACTACAGCACCTCTTCTACCACCTGTTGCGTTACCAAATACACCAGCAGTTGCTCCTACGAAGAAATGAGGAATAACACCAGGTAATACTACGATACCACCAACAGCAATTAAAATTAACATACCTACGATACCACCGGCAAATGATACTAAGAATCCGATGATTACAGCGTTAGGTGCATAAGGGAATACGATTGGACAATCTAATGCTGGTTTTGAATCAGGCACTAATTTTTCACTGAATCCTTTAAATGCAGGAACAATTTCAGTAATAATCATACGTACCCCAGCAAGGATAATAAATACACCTGCAGCAAACGTAATTGATTGCATTATTGCAAATACGATATAGTTGTCTCCAACACCTAAAGTAGTTTCAACAAATGCTGGACCAGATGCAAGAGTTACGATTAAGAACATTATCAACATAGTTAATGAAATAGCTACAGAACTATCTCTCAAGAAGTTTAAACTTTTTGGGAAATCCATTTCTTCTGTTGATTTTGATCCCTTACCAACTATCTTACCAATTTCTCCACTTAACCAATAAGTAATTGAAGAGAAATGTCCAAACCCGATTTCATCTGTTCCAGTAATCTTTCTCATAGTAGGTTGCGCAATCATTGGGAATGTAGCCATTGTTAATCCTAGAGCCATTCCACCAACGATGTATAAAAACCATCCTTCAAGTCCTCCAACTTTTAATACAACAGCTAGTAAAGCAGCCATATATAAAGTATGATGACCAGTTAAAAAGATAAACTTCATTTTTGTAAATCGAGCGATTAAAATGTTTGCAGCCATCCCTAAAACCATGATTGCTGCTGTTGCAGTAGCATAATCAACTAAAGCTAAAGAAACAATAGCTTCATTGTTAGGAACTACTCCTTGCACATTAAAAGCTTCTTGGAATAATTGACCGAAAAAGTCTAAAGAACCAACTAAAATTCCTGCCCCACTACCAAGAATAACAAACCCCAAAATTGCTTTTAAGGTACCGCGAATTACTTCACTTGCATTCTTTTTCTGTGCTAGTAACCCAACTAATACGATAATCCCTAGAAGGATTGCTGGACTACTAAATAAATCACTAATAAATCTTATTACAGAACTCATATAATCTTCCTTTCTTTCTTTTTTTTATATGTCTAAAGAATGCCCTTAGAAGTGAAGTATGCAACTAACTTCTCTTTTAATTCGTTCTTATCCATAATGTTTTTTAATGGTACAGTATCAGCAAAGCGTTCTACATTATCTTGTAAATCCGCTCCACAAACTATTAAATTTGCTATCCCAGGCCAAACACTACCTAAATCAGTGTGTTCTACCTCCATATTAGTAATACCAAGTTGTTTTAAAACCCAATCTACATTCATTTTTACTAAAAAACTACTTCCTAATCCTGAACCACAAACACAAACAATTTTGTATATTTTGGCCATTTTATTCCTCCTTTTCAGAATATTTATTTATTAAATCTATAACACTTTGTTTATCCGTTGCTTCTAACAACTCATCAAGTGATCCCATCAATAATTCAGATAATTGTTGTAAAGCTAATAAATGTTTCTCGTTATCTGGCGCTGCAAGAGTAATAACTACATTTACATCACGGTCTTTATCTTTAGAAAAACTTACAGCCTCTTTAATTAATAAAATACTCATGCCTAATCTATTAACACCATCTTCAGGGCGAGCATGTGATATTGCAATTTTTGGTGCAATAACAATATATGGTCCTAATTCTTTAACATTACTTATCACTTTGTGAATATATTTTTTTTCAATATAATTATCCTCTAACAACGGTTTACCACTGAGAATTATAGCTTCTTCCCAATTATCAACTTTATCAGTAAATATGATCTTATTCTCATTAATCAATTCATTAAGCATACGCTTTTTCTTCCTTTCGTTTGAAATGTTTCGAGTGTTTTTGTTATTTATTCGGTTTAGTATTTTTTTTCTAACTTCTTCTATTTTGTCTTTTGGCAAATATTCTCGAATATCTTCAATTATTTGACTTGATATATCGATTTCAATTTGAGTAGAATTTAATAATCCCATAAATGATAAAATATTTGATTTATCAATATCAGTTAAAATCGCATTTACGTGCAAAACCTTATTCCTAATATCTTTATTATTAATTGGAACAGTCGATATAATATAATCTACATCATTTTTATATTCGTCTACTTCGTCTAATCTAATCGCATCAATTATTTCTAAATTTCCAACTAAATACTCTAGTTCTTTTCTCAATAGTTTACTCGTTGCTATACCATTCAAACAAACAAGTAAAACTTTAATAAGTGGAAATTCTCTTTTTTCCCTATGAAGGTGCCCTCCAAAGTGCATTGCGATATAAGTAAGATCATCATCACTTATCGGGTATCCTAATTTTTTTTCTAATTTGTCACAAATAAGTTTTGTGACATGCGTTATTTGTGGATAAGTATCGTATATTTTTTGTTTTAACTCATTTTGATACATTATTCCATATTTTAATCTAAACATAGCTTGTTTCATATGTGTATATAAACTCTTAAATAATTCGTCAACGTCGTTAAAATAGATTAAAGTAATTTTTGAAAATTCTGAAATAATAAATTCAACAATTTCTTTTACATAATCGTTTTCTTTTGTTTCAAAACCAACATCTTGATGAATTCTGAGTCCTAATATATGAATAGTCAAATAATATATTTCGCTATTATCTAAATAATTTTTAAAAACTTTAGCGACAGCTTCATACTCATCTGAAGAACCTAATTGCTTTTTATCTTGTTTTCCCCAATTAATTTCTTCAATATGGTTTGTTTTAATAATACTAATTAATTTCGATAATGATAGTAACGTATTATTAACATATTTGATATTTAATACTTTCTCTAAGATTGTTAACATTCCAAGAACTTTATTAACATCTTCTTCAACATACAAATTAAATGTATTAATCTTTAGTAAATATTCATAACTGGTTATTAGATTTAGTATTACACTTCTTTTTCGTAAAGACGATCCATCAATAACATATCCATAATTTGTGTCAAATTCTAAAGCTAAGTTGTAAACTGATATTTTTTTCCTAATTTCTTTAATATCATTTGTAATTGTATTTCTACTAACATTGAACAATTCCTCAAAAAATAATACATTGACAAAATGATTTGTACAAAGTAATAGTAAAATTTCAATAATATTTCTTTCTTTTTGAGTATATATATAAAATTGTTGTAAAGTTTCCGAAAGAGTATTTTTTAGTTGCGATTTGATAAGCGGGTTAATCGTTATCCCCTCATGTCTCCTATTAACAAGCTTCTTAAACCCTTGTGATTCAAGAAAATCATTTATACGGGACATACTATAATAGGAACTTCTTTGAGAAATTCCGATTAATTTAGAAATATCGTTAATATTAAGTGTTTGATTCGAAGTAATCAATAAATTTAAAATGTAACTATCTTTATAATCCAGCAATCTAAACACCTCATTAATTAAATTATATTTTATTTGAACATCAAACAAAAGCACAAATCATTGCAATAATTTTGTGCAATGATTGAAAATCTGTGAAAGCGCTATCCTAAGGTGTTAAAAAAATATCGAAATAAAAATTATCCTGTTTTAATATAATAGTATCATAAATATTGCAAAAAAAAAATTCATATCGTATCAAAAAAAGGTTTGCGGACTTACTAAATGTCTTCTAAGCGTTCGATAAATATTCTATTTTAAAACTCTTG
>JAUVLT010000023.1 GCA_030600605.1 Mycoplasmatota bacterium | reverse complement strand
TTTAGTGAATTCAATGTTAGTTTTTATAACTATCATGTCATCAACACTGTTTTGGGCACTAACATTTTTCGGGTTTAGCTACTACTTATTAATATTCTTCATTGTAAGAAACACTAAGTCCTTAAAACTAAACGACTCTACAATAGTAGATTTAAAAGATTTATAACAATATTAACTGCATAATCGGTCTCCAACACCGATAGAACAATTTAGAAGTCATTTAAATATAAAGATTAATACTAAAACAACAATTCATATCATTTAGTAATAATTTAAAAAATTATTATATTTTAATGTATAATGAAAGTTGATACAAATACTACAGGAAGATTATATAAAGGTGAGTATATGTTTGCTATATTATTATTAATTCTCAATATAACTGTTTCAGTATTAGGCGTATATCTGTTTGATTACCAAGTAGATGGGGTTGTTAATAACCCAGTTGTAATTATTTTAAGTGTACTAGCAGGTATTGTGGTTATGTTTGTTGTTTTCTTTGCATATATTGAGGTTGGGTATATCTTGGTAGCTAAAAGAAAACCACAAAATTCAAAACTCATACACTTTTTAGCAAAACAAATAATGACTGTTCCATTAATATATACAAACATTAGAGTTAAAGTTATTGGAAAAGAAAATTTACCTGAAAATCCTGGATTCTCAATATACATCAATCATACATCAATGATGGATATACCTGTCTTAATGTATAAATTGAATAAATACCCAGTTGCCTTTTTGGCAAGAACAGCAGTTGGTGAACTTTTCGCGGTAGGAAAGTGGACAACGAAGCTAGGATGTATAATGATTGATAGAGATAATTCAAGAAAAGGTGCTGAATCAATCATTAAGGTTACTAGAAACATTAAAAATGGATCAACAATGGTTATTTTTCCAGAGGGTACAAGGTCGAAAGTAATTGGGGAAACGAATGAATTCAAACCAGGATCATTTAAAGTTGCTTTAAAAAGTAAAGCACCACTTGTCCCAATGACAATTGTTAAACCTGAAAACTTCAAAAAAGTGAAGTGGCCTCTTCCAAAAAGAATTACATTAATAATTCATGAGCCAATTCCTTTTAATGAATTTAGACAAATGACAACATTTGATTTATCGAGTAAAGTTAAAAATATAATTGATGCACCATTAAAGAGTAGTACTAAATAAGGATTTCATAGAGTGTTCTTCTCAATGAAATTAAAGAATATTTAACATATGTTATCTTAGAGGGAGATAAGGTTATGAAAAGAACAATATTGTGAAACATTCAGCAATGACTTTTGTTTTATATCAAAGTGAACTAAAAAGGTTTGATGATAAAAAAGAAGAAAGAAACATGGAGCAGATCTTAAAAGAAAACATGGATAATATGCATTATAGGTCTCCAACACCGTACAGATAATTTAGAAGTTATTTACTTATAAAGGCTATGATATTTTTGTTAACATATCATAGCCTTATTTTTATTTTTTTTATTAGATTATCCGGAAATAATCAATACATTTTCATTCAGATTGTTCTTCTAATAGTGGTATGAGATACTCTCCATTAATGCTTCCATCACTTAGTAATGTAGCTACCGGAGTGTTTATTCCTTCAATTCGCATAAATAAAATGTTGTCTTTTAGACAGCCACTAGCATTGTAAATATATGTTTTTCCATTAATTATGAAAGTTTCATTTTTATTTTGATCACATTCACCACCAGCATATGCATATACAACATTCCCTTCAATATGAAAGTCAAGCCAGTAGTAGTCAGCTTCGTCTGACATAATTTCTTCTGGATTACGTTTTAATTGCATTAATTCAGGTCTTAGTGAATCGAGGGATATTAATTTTTGATCAAGGGCATCACGCAAATAAATATAGTTTGAAATACCGTCTCTAATGAAGAATGTCATATCAGCACTACACCCTTTGAAACTATATCCATAATTGTAAGTTTCACCACTGTAGTAGATATCTTCATAGTAGGTATTGCAAAATATTCCATTATGTTCTTTCTGATATATGAAGTAACCATCAACAGGTTCGTCGCTAATAATAATATATGTATTTGATTTACATGAGGTAAGTAGAAAGACAAATACAAGAATTAATAATATCTTCTTCATTTAAATCACTCCTTACATAAATATTATACTCTATTTATAACTAAAGACTATTTAAAATCTAAATGTTACTCTTGTATTTGAGGTTTCCAAACATTGTTAGTGTAATTTAGAAGTTATTTACTGACTTCTAATTTTATATGGTAAAATGTTTAATAGGGAGAGATGATAAGATGAGTGAACTAACTAATCAGTTTATTGAGGTTTCCAAAAGATTAAATAAAAATCAAATTAAAAAAATAAAATTATTTGCTTTAATCAGATTGATAGATGTAATAGATGAAATTGATAGTGGTGAAATTCATCAATTAGTAAAATCACTCTATAGCAAATTATCTGTTCTGGATTTTAAAAGCCGTAAGAGCATAGCTAATTATAAGCGTAATTATCGTAAACTAGTAAAAGTTGTTAAAAAAAAGCACCCACTTGTTGCAAAAAAATTATGGGGGAGAAATGGTGTGGCAGTAGCGATGTCTACAACATTAGGATCAGGTCATGCATCAGTTGGTTCAGGATTTATTGGAGCCAGTGTGGCTTATGGAGCTAATTTAAATTATGATGAGGATATGAAGAAAAAGAAGAAATGATAAATTATTGATTCATTTATCGTTTTTGTTCAAGAAGACCCCCACTTCAAATGTATATTACATTAAGTGGTGGGAGTGGTTCACTAATTAATAATAATATGAGATAAGCACTTGTAAGGTGGTAATATAAAACAACTTGCAAGAGTTGTTTATTTGTTATAATGAGACATCTTGCAAAGGGCATTAAAATATTATCATTTAGGAGAATGAGGATATGGGAAATTTTAATAAGACTTTTATGAATATAGTGTATCTAATTTTATATTGTTTACTATTAGTTGGGACAATATTAACTATTGTTTTCAATGGATTAAATTATACTATTTTCCCATTTGTATTCTTCTTCCTAATTTTAACAACATTTATTGCTTACTCTAATCGAGAAAAAAATAATGAATCAAATGATAATAACCAGGAAGATAAGCAAGTAAGTGATATTAATATTACTAATATTGTAATAGCTCTTTTATGGATTGGAGCAGTGCTTATTGCAATTCGTTATTTAAATCTTTAATCAAAAAAAAGATATAGAGTATGAAACATATTAAGATGTATGTGATTGTATAACTATGAATATAAGAAGAAAGGAAAATATAGTAGATAATTACTATATAGGTAAAAATTATGGAAGAAAAAATAAGTAGAGTATTTGAAGAAAGAGAACAAAGAAAAGAAGTAACTAAATATAAATATATGATTGAACATAAATTATATAGTACTGAATATCTTGAGGATATTGATAATAAATTCATACGGATAACAACTAATGAAATTATTGCTAATATTCATGATATTGAAGTCGTTTGTCGAAGAATTGAAGATAACAAACTAGTCCAGTTATCAAAAATTGGTAGAGGTGAACAGTATAATCAAGGTAAAAGATATGTTTTAAATGTCCCTATTGAAATAGAAGATGATGTCTATAAAGATCTTATAGATGGAGAAGAAGACAAGCAAACTAATTCTTTAATTAAAGTTTTAAAAGGATTCGCAATATTCTTTTATTTACTTGCTGCATTATCAGTTCTAGTTAGCTTTTTCATAATGACAAGTGAAAGTGGAATAGTTTTCTTTGGAGTGTTATCGGGAGCTGCATTTATCGCATTTTTCGGATTAGTACTTCATGCTTTAGCATATATCCTTATTAATGTTATAAGTGTAAATAGAAAGCTTGATAAATAAGGCTTAATAACTAATAATCTTTTTAAGATATTTATAAACTGTGATATAACTTGTATTTTTATCAAAAAATGGTAAAATATAAGTGTAAGATAATCTATAAATTTATAAGTAAAATAGTTAATTAATTTCTATGTCTGGCAGTACCAGGTGAAGTAGTAGGAGTTGTGTAATTAGTTTTAGTAATAAATCTTGTAGCAATATTATCTGTACGATTAAATTATTTGTAACATTTAGTAGATTTAAGAACCAAATGATTATGAAAGTTAATGAATAGATTTTTAAAGAATATTGAAAGTGCCAGAGCTAAACTTGTTAAATTATCAACAACTCCTCTGCTAGCCATAGAAATTAATTTAAAAAAGGCAATTTGCCTTTTTTTAATGAGATTTTTTTTAAAAAACAGATATAGAATAAAATATAATGAAATATCAAAGAAAAAACATTTCATTACTATTGTAAAAACAAGACTATTACTATATAATACAGTAGTATAAATCTGTGACGAAGAAGTAGTACTTGGAATCTTAGTATTAAAGAGAAGAATGCATTGCTGGAAGTATTCTATATTAACTCTGAGGAATTCATCTTTTAGAGGCGTTAATTACGCACGTAATTCTTGCGTTAAAAGATTAAAAGAGCTAGTGTAGTTACTAGAACTAAGGTGGTACCGCGGATATAATGTTCGTCCTTTTATAGGATGAACTTTTTTTATAGTAAAAGGAGTGTACAAAAATGAAACTTTATGAAAAGCTAGATGAAATAAAAAAAGAAGCTAAAGAACAGATTAAATTAGTTAAAAACCTACATTCGTTGAATGAAGCAAAATCAGCTTATTTAGGTAAGAAAGGTTCTTTTAGTGAAATAATGAAATTAATGAGAGATTTACCTAGTGATGAAAGACCAAAATTTGGTCAGATGACTAATGAAGCTAAACAAACAATATTAGGATATATTGAAGGTCAAAGAGAGTTGCTAGAAGAATCACTAGTTAATAAGCAACTTGAAAATGAAAAAGTAGATGTTACGCTTCCTGGCAAAGCTTTTAAAGTAGGAAGTACTCATTTGTTAACACAAATTCAAGAAGAGATAGAAGATTTCTTTATCGGGATGGGATACCAAGTAATAGAAGGTCCTGAAATTGAAATAGATGAATATAATTTTGAAAAACTAAACTTACCAAAAGATCACCCAGCTAGAGATATGCAAGATACATTTTATATTACAGAAGAAACATTACTAAGAACGCATACTAGCCCAGTACAGGTAAGAACAATGTTAGATAACGTTGATAAAGGGCCAGTTAAAATAATTTGCCCAGGTAAAGTATACCGAAGAGATGATGACGATGCTACTCATAGTCATCAATTTATGCAGATAGAAGTTTTAGTAGTAGATACAAATACTTCAATGGCTGATTTAAAAGGAACATTACTCGCCTTAGCTAAAAAAGTATTTGGAGAAAAAAGAGAAATAAGATTAAGACCATCATACTTTCCTTTTACTGAACCTAGTGTAGAAGTTGATGTTAGTTGCCATAACTGTAATGGTAAAGGTTGTAATATTTGTAAAGGTACAGGATGGATTGAAATACTTGGGGCAGGTATGGTAAATGACAATGTTTTAGAAGCAAGCGGATATGATTCAAAAAAATATCAAGGTTTTGCACTTGGTATGGGAGTTGAACGTATTGCTATGTTAAAATACGGAATAAACGATATTCGTGCATTTTATACGAATGATATTCGTTTTAATAAACAGTTTAAATAATGAAAAAAGATTTAGTAGTAATTATAAACGGAGCTGGAACTACCGGTTCTGAACTAAAATCACTTTATGTACATCTTGCCCAAAATAAAAAATATTTTGTCTATTACCCCGGATTTTTACCAGGAGTTTTTGTAGGAGATTATTTTCCTAAAGCAACAACTGTCGATTTTGTCGAATTTATTGAAGAAACAATGGAAATAATCAATGAAGATTTTAATAAAGTATATTTAATAGGCTACAGCCTTGGAGCTTCAACAGCGGCGATAATTGCCGCTAGAAATACTAGAATTAGTAAATTAGTTCTAATAGCTCCAATTATTAAAAACCCGAATTATCGTAGATTTTTAAATGGTATTGGGCATAGTTTAACTTATGCAAAACATTTAACAAGAGTTCAAAAACTATTTTATAAAGTATTTCTTGAAAGATTTATGAAAGTTTCAAAAATTCATATATGGCATCTTCAAATGTATTTGCGTTATACAAAAAGATACTTAAAAATGCTTGAAACAAAGACTCTCATAATTGAAACTTTAAAAGATGAAATGGTTAAAAAGAAATCAATTGATTTATTAGTAAACTCAATTAAGAATGATGTTGTAAGATACCCTGTAAATTCAAGCCATTTTTTACTATTTGATAAAAATGTAAGAAATGATGTTATTAATACAGTTACTTCGTATTTAGAGGAGGATTAAAAATGAAAGTATCATTGAATTGGCTTAAAGAACTAGTTGATGTAAATGTACCAATAAAGGAACTAGCCGATAAATTTAATATTCATAGTGCTGAGGTAGAAGAATTTTATGATTTAGCTCCTGCGACTAACTTAGTAGTTGGCTATGTTGTAGAAAAAGAAAAACATCCTGACGCTGATAAACTTAGTGTTTGTCAAGTTGATATAGGTGGAGAGATTTCACAAATTGTTTGTGGAGCTCCAAATGTAGAAGCTGGACAAAAAGTTATTGTATCATTACCTGGAGCTGTGCTCCCTGGTAATTTTAAAATAATAAAATCAACAATTAGAAATGTTGAATCAAACGGAATGATTTGTAGCTTAAGTGAACTTGGAATTGATAAAAAATATCATAATGAAGACGGAATTCATGTTCTACCTAGCAGCTTAGAAGTAGGAAAAGACGCAATACAAGCAATGTACTTAAATGATCAAGTAATGGATTTAGATATAACTCCTAATCGTGCTGATTTGCTAAGTATGATGGGTCTAGCTTATGACACAGCTGCGATTCTTGATACAAAGGTTCATTTGAATACTCCTCATGTTTTAGAAATAGCAGAAAATAATCCTGTAAAAATTAAAATTGAGACTAAAAATTGTATGTCTTACTACGCTAGAGTAATAAAAGATATCATTATTAAACCAAGCCCGTTATATATGCAATCACGCTTAATTGCGGCTGGTGTTAGACCAATTAATAATGTTGTTGATATAACTAATTACGTTATGCTTGAAACTGGGCAACCTCTTCATGCTTTTGATTATGATTTACTTAATTCAAACACAATTACAATTAGAATGGCTAATCAAGATGAAAAATTTACAACATTAGATGAAAAAGAAAGATTACTTACAAAAGATGATATCTTAATAACAAATGATAAATCAGGAGTTGCATTAGGTGGAGTAATGGGTGGATTTGATACTGAAATAGTAAAATCATCTAGTACTATCTTATTAGAAAGTGCTGTTTTTGATCCGTATCATATTAGAAAGACTTCTGCTAGACTTGATTTAAGAAGCGAAGCATCTAACCGCTTTGAAAGAAAAGTTGATCCAGCAAGAACAATTCTCGCCTTAAATATGGCTTCAGAATTATTTGCTAAATACGCAAATGGTAAAGTATTAAAAGGAATTAGTGTTGTTGACAACACTAATAAAGATGAAAAGCAAATTACTTTATCTTTAGAAAAAATCAATCATTACTTAGGAACTGATTACTCATTAGATTTAGTAAAAGATACACTTACTAAACTATCGCTTGATTACAAACTAAATAACACAACATTTGTTATTAATGCACCAACAAGAAAACAAGATATTGAAACATATCAAGATATTATTGAAGAAGTTGGTAGAATAATTGGATATGATAAACTGCCTTTAACATTACCAAAAACAGTTTCACAAGGTAAACTATCTGACTATCAAATATTTAGAAGAAAACTTAAAAGAACAATGACAGGACTTGGATTAGATGAAATAATATCTTATTCACTAATCAATGAAGATAAGGTATATGATTTTGTCAAAGAAAAGTCAGAAATAGTAAAAATGAAAATGCCAATGAGTTTAGATAGAGGCGTTATGGTGCATACTCCAATAAATGGATTGCTTGATGTTGTTAAGTATAATACTGCTCGTAAAAATAAAGATTTATTCTTTTTTGAAATAGGAAAAAAATATGAAAAAGATAATGAAACTTTATTACTATCAGGAGCCCTTACTGGAGAATTATCAAATACTTCATGGCAAGGCAAAAAAGAAGTTGTTGATTTTTATACTATAAAAGGTATTTTAGAATCATTATTTAACAAAATTAATCTTGGACATTTAGAATTTAAACAAATGAGTGATTATAAAAACTTACATCCTGGGCAATCAGCATATATCGTAGATCGCACGGGGGTAATTGGATTTATGGGTAAACTTCATCCTAAAGATGAAAAAGATAATGACTTAAAAGATGTCTTTGTATTTGAATTGGATGTTCTAAAAATGTATGAAGTAAGAAGACCATTAAAGAAAGTAAAGGATATTAATAAATACCCAAGTATTTATCGTGATATTGCAATAGTAGTAAATAAAGATATTAAAGCTGCAAGTCTTACTGAAGCTATTAAAAAAGCTGGGAAAAGAATGTTAGTGAATATTACAATATTTGATTTATATGCAGGAGAAAGCTTAGGGGAAAACAAGAAATCTATTGCTTTAAGAATGGAATTTAGTGATTCTTCTAAAACACTAGAAACAAATGATGTTGATGTTAGAACTAAAGAAATACTTAGCTATCTAGAAAAACAATATAATGCGAAATTAAGATAAAAAATAACAAGTCAATTGACTTGTTATTTTTAACAATGTAAAGTATAATCTTAAAAGTATATTAACTTACGAATGGTGGTGCATGATGGATATTAGTGGTCGTATGCTTACAACAATTATTTTGTTGTTTTTGTTTTCAAGTGTGCTTGTTAGATATTTTCTTGGACCTATTGTTGGAATAATTTTATATGTCATCATAGTTGGATATTTATTTTTGATTAAGCAGCTTAGAGAAAATAATCAATCTAAACATAAAAATGCAATACTTCTTGGATTAATACTTGCATTTGATTTTATCGTTATTGGATTTTTAATGATCTTTGTGAATTTTCCTTTGATGTTTTCAGTTATCTATTTTATTTTATTTTTAGGAATTTTTTATGATTTATCATTTGTAGAATATTCTTTATATTACAAAATCAACTACAAAAAAAGAAAAATCTATTGGATTTTTACCGTATTCTTTATGTTATTACTAGTGAGTATCTTGATAGTTTTCTCATCAAAAGATCTTGAGTTATTTATTGTACCTATCGGCTATATTTATACAAGACTATCAAGAAACTATTATTTAACAAAGGATATAACAAAAAGAAATGGAACAGCTTGGGATAAAGTATTATATAGTAATCAAAGTTAATAAAAAGTCGGCAAATTAAATTGCCGACTTTTGTTTACATATTATAAAATAGTGCTTTTATTAGTTTTGGAATATCTTTTGTTTCTATTCCTGAATAAGGGAATATAACACTATTTGAGCCATTAATAATTTCATATTTTAAAGGATATCGATCACAGTTTCTAATAAAAGTATCTCGATAGTATTTAGTTTTAAAATCTAAAATTATATGTAAGTTACTATCATTTCCTCTAATTTTGAAATTTTTATGTTTGTTTTGTTTTATTAAATATGAAGTTATTACTTCATTTTTTTCTTTATATAAGTTATATAGCTTTTTAGTATGTCTTCTGAAGCATCCTTCTTTCATGAAACGAGCTAAGGTTAGTTGTTCTAATTTTGATACTCCTTGTGAGAATCGAGAATAGTTATCTTTATAGATGTTATATAAGGAAACAGGCAATACCATAAAACTTAATCTAATAGAAGGCAAGAATATTTTTGAAAATGATCCCATATAGATGACGTTTTCGCCATTATTATAACTATGGATTGATGGGACAGTGTAACTATTATAACGTAAGAAGTAGTTATAATCATCTTCAATAATGTAGGCATCGTTTTGTTTGCTCCACTTGATTATATCGTTTCTTCCTTTTACCTTAATAACTTCTCCTGTAGGATAAATATTTGATGGAGATATATATAAATAGTCTGCTTTGATTCTTGCGATTTCTTTAAGCGTTTTTCGCGGTTTAAGCGTGTAGTTGTAAGCTCTGAAAACATTCATTGCTTTTTTGAATTCAGGTGTTATGTAAGTAACACTTTTCTTTTTAGAAATATTTAAAAGAATATGAAGTAGGTTTTGAATACCTGAACCGATAATGATTTGATTTACATCGCATTTAACATTTCTTTCAGATAAGATATACTTTCTAATCTCTTCTCTAAGTTCAACTTCTCCGCGTGGATCACATTCTGTATATAATTTGTCAGAATCATAATTAATAACTTTGTTAATAATAGCTTTGTAATTCTTGATGTCAAAAAGATCAGTTGTAAGTTTATTGTTAGGATATGAAGGTGAAATAATTGGCTCTACTAAAGGCTTTTGCTTAGAACGTTCTGGTAAATCAATAGATAATACAATATACCCACTTCGGGGTATACTAATAACATAGCCTTCAATTAGAAGTTGGCTATAAGCTTTCTCAACAGTTGTTGTACTGATGTCAAGTTTCTTCGCAAGAGAGCGAATTGATTCGAGTTTCGTATTCTTTTTGTATTCATTTCTTCTTATTTTGTATTTGATATCTTCATATAGTCTTTGATATAAAGGGATATTATACTTTTCCATGTGACCACCTCAAAATAATATTTTCTGTATGTTTTAAAAGATACACACCTTTATTATAATATAATGAAGACTGAAATAAAAGGAGAGATTGAAAATGAGATCTAAAGAGACTGAACAAATTGTATTTGGAGGTTTATTTGTTGCGATTGTTTTTGTAGCTACATATTTTATTCAAATTCCAACAACGGGTATAAGTGGCGGACTAATCCATCTTGGAAATATTGCAATGTTTAGTATTGCGATTAAATATGGTAGGAAATATGGTGCGTTATCAGGTGGGATAGGAATGATGCTTTTTGATCTTTTTAGTGCTTGGTTTGTATGGGCTCCTGGGACATTAGTAGTTAGAGGGGTAATGGGATATGTAATTGGCCTTATTGCTCAAGATTCAAAAGGTCAGGGAGAAAACATTGTTAAGAATATTATTGCTATCTTAGCTGGAGCTGTTGTAATGTTAACAGGGTATTTTGTTTTTGAAGCTACGATTTTAGGTGTTGGATGGGCAGCAATAGCTAGTGTGCCAGGAAACTTAATTCAACTATCAATTGGATTTATTGCACTTGGATTAGTACCTTTCTTGCCTAATATGAAAAAATATAATGGAGAAGAAAGAAAAAATAAAGATAAATAATTGAGCAAAAAGGTATTTGGTACTACTCAAATACCTTTTTTTGTTTGATTATGCAATTTTTTTGTCTTTTATTATATATTAAGATATAATATTAATATAATAATGAAATTTGTATGGGAGGAATATTTATGCGTATAGTTGATTTGAATAGATTTCTAGAGTTTCGTAAAAAGCTAGATCGAAGAATTACTCTATTTTTTAGTGCTATTATAGGTATTGTTTTCTTTGTATTCATTATGTTTTCGGGATTTTTTACTGGATTGATTTGGGGAATAGTAATGTTTGTTCTGTCATTCTTAATTATTTACGGTATTAGAGTAATGACTAACAATGGCGTTGAGAGAAAACGCTCTAAAGCCGAGGCTACTGGGACAGTATTAGATGTAAATTTTGGTGGAGAGTTTGGATTATTAGTTATTAATGAAGATAAGATTGAGTATGTATCCCTCCAAAAATTTGGGCTAAATAAGGTTCCGGAAATTGAAATTAATGAAGATTTATTTATTGGTATTGGAAAATTTAAGTATGGTATTTTTCAAAAATTGAAATATCGTGATGATATCAGATGTCAAATTACTTTAAATGCAATGCCACGAGGAATTCATTATATTTTTACATTTTATGATATTGAGGGATCTTTTGAAAAAGTAACACAATTACTTGATGAGATAAATCAATTTAATCTTGAAAAACATCAATAAAAGTTTTTTAAAGGATAAGTTGGCTTATTTAAGCCGATTTTTCTTTGGACAAATATTATATGATAGACTACAGTGTAGGTGATTTTATGGAAAAAATATATGATTATACATTAAATGAATTAGAAGAAATACTAGTGAGTTTTGACTTTAAGAAATTTAACGCTAGACAAATATTTGAATGGATATATAAAAAGAATATTACAGACTTTTCAAATATGAGTAATTTGAGTAAAACTTTACGAGTGTTTTTGTTAGAAAATTTCACATTTTCTAATCTTGAAGTGAACTCTCATCAAATTTCAAGTGATGGGACAGAAAAGTTCTTATTTGAATTAGAAGATCACAATTTCATTGAAACAGTATTAATGAGACATGATTATGGAAATAGTGTTTGTGTAACGACTCAACTTGGTTGTAATATCGGTTGCTCTTTTTGCGCTTCTGGACTTCAAAAAAAGAAAAGGGATTTAGAAGCTTATGAAATAGTGCTTCAAGTTTTAAAAGTAGCTAACATTACAAACGAGAGAGTAAGTCATGTAGTTGTGATGGGAATCGGAGAACCATTTGATAATTATGATAAAACAATGAAATTTATTGATATTATTAATTGTGCATATGGGCTTGAAATTGGGGCAAGACACATTACGATTTCAACAAGTGGAATAGTTCCTAAAATAGAAAAATTCAGCTTAGAAACTAAACAAGTGAACTTAGCAATAAGCTTACATGCTCCAAATAATGAAATCAGAACTAAACTAATGAAAATAAATAAGGTTTACCCTATTGAAGAAGTAATTAGAGCTTCTCGAGAATATGTTGAAAAGACTAATCGAAGAATTACTTTTGAATATATCTTATTCCAACATATTAATGATGAACTTAAGCATGCGAATGAATTATCTGATTTGTTAAGAGGAATTAACTGTTATGTAAATCTAATAAGATATAACGATGTTAAAGAATTTAATTTAAAAGGAAGTAGTGAAGAAAGAGCAAATGCTTTTTACTTAAAACTAAAAGCGAGAGGAATCAATACCACTTTACGACGTGAAAAAGGTGGGGACATAGATGCTGCTTGTGGACAGTTAAGAAGTAAAAAAATCTAAGGAGGAAAAAGGGATGGAACGATATGTGTTAAAAGAGAAAGCAAGAAATAACCTTGAAGGGAATTGGGGTTTAGCAATTGCAGCAATGGTTATTATAAATTTATTAGCCCAAGCCTCAAATTTACGTTATATTGATTCGTCTTTAGGGTTTGCGGGTAATCTTATTATTATTTTGTTGATTCCAATATTTGTAGGATATTCTAGATTTCATTATAATATTGCCATAGGAAAACATGGAGATTTAAATAATTTGTTTTCTGAATTTAACTCAGAAAAATATGGAAGAGCATTTATCGGAATGTTTCTTCAATCGATTTTTCTAATTGGCTGGTTTTTGTTACTTATTATTCCTGCATTTATTAAGGTGCATTCATATGCAATGACAATGTATATTTTACAAGATCCAAAATACGATTATTTATCAGGGAGTGAAGCAATTACAAAAAGTAGAGAGTTGATGGATGGGCATAAATTAGAATTCTTTTTGTTAATAATGTCTTTTCTAGGATGGTTAATTTTATCGATTTTTACTTTTGGGCTCTTATTGTTTTATGTTTTACCTTATATGGCCCAAACAAGAGCTGAATTTTATTTAAGTTTAACTACTAAAAACAAAGCAGTAGATAATCTAGAATATATTGATAATCAACAGTTTTAATAGATTTATGAAGAAAGAATTAAAAGGTATTCAGCTAAATAATGTAATAAAAACATAATTATTGTGAAATAGTTAAAATAATTATGTTATCTGTTATGATAATTGAAGATAATCTCTATAATATATCTTTATTTGATGTAATGAGTTATAATAATAGAGAGGTGGAATGGTATAAAGAAGAGTTTTTAGCTTGATATTATTAAATCTTAATGAAGTATTAGATTTAGGAGGATTTATTATTAAAGGATTAATAACAAAATTAATCGGTGGATTATACACCGTGAAAGATGAATCAAATATATCGCACAAGCTCAAAGCTCGTGGGAAGTTTCGACATACAAATGAGAGCCCAGTAGTAGGCGATAGAGTTATATTTGATAATGATTTTATCTTAGAAATATTAGAAAGAAAGAACATCTTGAATAGACCACCAATAGCTAATTTAGATCAAGCCATTATAATTACCAGCTGTAAAGAACCTGATTTTAGTTTTAATCTATTAGATCGTTTCCTATTACTCATAGAACACGAAAATATCACACCAATAATAGTAGTAACAAAAACAGATTTAATGGGTGAACAAGAACTAAATAAACTTAAAAACGATTTAAAATATTATGAAAGATATTATAAAGTAATTTATACAAGCACAGTTTCTTTGGAAGGCACTAACGAGTTTAAAGACTTATTTCATAATAAAATTAGTATTTTCGCAGGCCAAACAGGAGCTGGGAAATCTAGTTTATTGAATGTGCTTGATAATAATCTAAACCTTAAAACTAATGGAATATCCAAGGCTTTAGGTAGAGGTAAACATACTACAAGACATTCAGAGATGTATGAATTGTTTGGCGGGTTAGTGGCAGATACTCCAGGATTTTCAAAACTAGATTTTTTTGATATAAAAGAAGAAAATGTTCCAGATTGCTTTATTGACTTCTTTGAGTTGTCAAGTGAATGTAAGTTTAGAGGATGTAAACATTTAAATGAACCAAAATGCAATGTAAAAAAACAGTTAGAACTAGGAAACGTGTTGCCAATTAGGTATCGCAATTACAAACTAATAATGGAAGAAATAAGGGATCAAAAACCAATATATAGGAAGTGAAGCATATGAAAATTGCACCATCAATACTATCCGCAGATTTTGGGAATTTAGAAAAATCAATTAATCTTGTAAGGGATGCAGAGTGGTTACATGTAGATGTCATGGACGGTCATTTTGTACCGAATATATCAATCGGACCGGTTGTAGTGAAAGGGTTAAGAAAATATACTAATCAAGTTCTTGACACTCATTTAATGATTACCGATCCAGCCAAATATTTAGAGGACTTTATTGTAGCTGGAAGTGATCGTATTACTTTTCATATTGAAGCTACAAAAGACCCAATAGACGTTATTAATCTTATTAGAGAAAAAGGTGCTAAAGTTGGTATTTCAATTAAGCCAAACACTGAAGTAAATGAAATCTCAGATTATATACATCTCATTGACCAAGTACTTGTTATGAGTGTTGAACCTGGATTTGGTGGACAAAAGTTTATGATTAATAGTTTAGAAAAAATTAAAGCAATTAGTGCTTTGAGAGATGTTTTTAATAAAGATTTATTGATTGTGGTTGATGGGGGAATAAATAAAGAAACTGCAATATTATGTAAAGAGGCAGGAGCTGATGTATTAGTCGCAGGATCTTATGTCTTTAATAGTGATAATCCAAACGCTCAGATGAGGTTACTAAAATGATTGTTAAGATTTTTGCTGGCCCATTAACTTATGATTTTTCTAAGCTTTACTCAAAAGACGAGGAAGAATTAATAATTGGTGTGGATCAAGGGGCATTACTCTTAATGCAAAACAATATGCCAATTGATTTGGCAATTGGTGATTTTGATAGTGTGACTGAAGCTGAATATGAACAAATCAAGAAATATAGTAAGGAAACAAAAAAATATCGACAAAGAAAAGACTATACTGATTTATACTTAGCAATTGAAGAAGTTTTAGAAATAAACTATCACAAAATAATTATATATGGAGCTATGGGGGGGAGATTTGATCATAGTTATGCTAATCTAAGCTTACTAAGACTTGGTAGTATTTCTATTGTCACAGAAGAAGCAACACTATATGCTTTGAACCCTGGGACACACCGAATTAGAAATAAACATAAGTATATTTCGTTTTTTGCTCTTGATGATATTGAAGGGTTAACGATAAGAGGGTTTAAATATGAGGTTCGAAACATTGAACTTTTCACCGATGATCCTTTATGTATTTCAAATGAAGGTGAAGGACAAGTATCTTTTACTGAAGGACTATTATTAGTGATTCATCAAAATGAATAAGAAAAAAGCACTTCAAGAAAGTGCTTTTTATTTGAATTTATTCCATAAAAAAAGCCGATATTATCGGCAAATAATAATTAATTAGCGCGTTTTACTAATCCGCTTCTTAAAGCTCTAGTAGAAACTAATACTTTTTTTACATTTCCGTCTTCATCGATAATTCTTACCTTTTGAAGGTTTGCTTTCCATCTTCTTTTAGTAGTGTGTAGTGAGTGTGAACGGTTATTTCCACTCATACCTTTTTTTCCAGTTACGTAACATTCTCTTGACATAGTTAAGTCCTCCAATCTGTTAGAATTTCAAGCACGTATAATTTTACCATATTATTATCAAAAAGCAAGTATTAAAACTTCTTTTTTAAAAAATGCATCCAATATTCTTTTTATTGGTATAAAAGTCATCCTATACAAAAGTATTTTATTTCATAATAAAACATATAAATGCTTTCTATTTTTTTAGCTTTTGTTATAAAACCCCTATAATAGGGGCTTTTACTTTGACATTCAAAGTATGAGCGAATATTCATATAAATAAAGCCGTTTTATGGCCGAGTCTTAATATTTGCATTTCTAAAATTTGTATGATAAAATATGAAAAGTATTTAAAAAAGATTATAAAAAAAAGTTATTATAAATTGGAGGAAAAAGTATGAACCCAACTGTGATTGATAGTAGTTTACTTAAACTTCTTATTAAAAACGGAACAATTGCTTTAAGAAATGACTATCAAAGAATTAATGAGTTAAATGTATTCCCAGTACCAGATGGTGATACAGGAAGTAATATGCAATCAACTATGATGTCAGGTGTAAAGGCAATTGGAAATATAGAAGATGGAAATATAGAAAAAATCGCTAAAGCATTGTCAAGAGGATTATTAATGGGAGCTAGAGGAAATAGTGGCGTTATTCTTAGTCAATTATTTAGTGGATTTGCAAAAACATTTAAAGGATTAGAAACAGTAAACACTCTTGAATTTATTCAAGGATTACAACAAGGTGTAAAACAAGCATATGGTGCTGTTATTAACCCTGTTGAGGGAACAATATTAACTGTTGCTAGAGAAGCAGCTGATGTTGCTATGAAATATGCTAGAGAAGATTCAGATTTACTGGAAATCTTAGAAATATATATTAAAGAAGCATATGAATCATTAGAGAGAACACCTGATTTATTACCAGTTTTAAAAGAAGCAGGTGTAATTGATTCAGGAGCAGCTGGATTTATTGATATTATGGATGGAATGATTTTAGCATTAAAAGGTGAAATATTAGAAGATTCTAAATTTGCTACTGTCTCATCAGTAACACATGAAATCCATGCTTATGATGGTGCATCTGATTTTGGATATTGTACTGAGTTTATTGTTGATTTAAAAGATGGAGCCAGTTTTGTAAGAGACGACTTCATTACACAAATATCAACTTTTGGAGATAGTTTAGTTGTTGTAAGTGATGAGGAAATACTGAAAGTACATATTCATACAAAAACACCTGGAGATGTTTTAAACTTCGGGCAACAATTTGGTAATTTTGCAACATTGAAAATTGAAAATATGAGTATTCAACATTCAGAAACATTATTACATACCATAGGAGACGGACATGATTGCGGACATGATCATTCTGAATTCAAGAAAAAATATGGAATTATTACAGTAGTTAATGGTAAAGGTCTTAAAGGAATGTTTAAGGAAATGGGTGTTTGTTGCGTTATTGAGGGTGGACAAACAATGAACCCTTCAACTGAAGATTTTATTAAAGCTGTAGAAGCAATTAACTCTGATCATATTATCATTATACCTAATAATGGAAATGTCTTATTAAGTGCTCAAACAGCAGCTGATTTTATT
The DNA here is from genome assembly GCA_030600605.1 of Mycoplasmatota bacterium. Taxonomy (GTDB): domain Bacteria; phylum Bacillota_I; class Bacilli_A; order Izemoplasmatales; family Izemoplasmataceae; genus JAFGXW01. The sequence goes on along the minus strand of JAUVLT010000023.1, from coordinate 4,909 downwards.
AAAGATAGAGACGTCACAGTTTTACCAGCTAAAACAATTGCCCAAGGATATGCTTCACTTACTATGTTTGATGCAAATGCTGAATTAGAGGACAACATAAGAGAAATGGAAGACCTAATTAAACATGTTAAATCTGGTGAAGTAACTTACGCTGTAAGAGATACTGAATATAAAGGTATAAAAATAAAAAAAGATGAATATATTGGTATTGCTGAAAGTGAAATTGTAACATCCAAAGCAAACAGAAAAGAAACTGTAACAATATTATTTGATTCACTAATAGATGACGAGAGTGAGATTATTACAGTAATGTATGGAACTACCGTTCCAAAAGAAGAATTGGAAGAAGTAATGCTCTATTTAGAAGAACATTATGGTAATGTTGAAGTTGAAACTATCGAGGGAAGACAAGAAATTTATTCTTACATTATCGCTGTAGAGTAAAAGGGTATAGATTTATACCCTTTTTTTTTATATAATAAGTTATGAGGTGGACATATGAGTGCTTTAGAGAGTTTAAAGGGCATTGGTCCTAAGATGAAAGAAAAACTTAATCGTAATGAAATTTACGATTGTTTTGCTATTATAAATCGTTTTCCTGCAAGGTACGAAATATTCCAACTAATTGAATTAAAAGATGTTGTAGACCAAAAAAGAGTAACGCTAGAAGGAAAAGTAACAAGTCCACCAATTGTGAATTATATTAAGAAGAATTTTAATAGATTAAATTTTAACTTATTAATAGAAAACCGTAGTTTTAAAGTTGTAATATTTAATAGGGATTATCTAAAGAATATGTTAGATGTTGGAGTTGATATAGTTGTAACTGGGACTATTGACAGAATAAAGAATACTTTCACAGCTACAACTCTAAAATTAAAAAAGAATTTTAAAAATGAAATAGAACCAATTTATAATATTGATAAAATTAGTGATTATCATTTTAATAAATTTGCTCAAGCTGCTATTAAGGAATATGGACATTTAATAAAAGATGAGTTACCTAGTTCGCTCATCAAAAAATATCGTTTAATAAAATATCACGAACTATTAAGAATTGTTCATAATCCTATTACAAAAAAAGATTTAATAAAGATTGATCGTCGAATTAAATACGAAGAGTTATTTAAGTTTCAATTTAAAATGCAATATTTAAAACTAAAAAATAAATCTAAAAAAAACGATGTCAAAAAGTATGATATTAATGAAGTAAAAGATTTTATTGCTAACTTACCTTTTGAGTTAACTAATGATCAAAAAGAAGTAACTAATGAAATAATAAAAGATATTAAATCTCCTTATGTCATGAACCGATTATTACAAGGAGATACAGGGTGTGGGAAAACAGTTGTTGCTGCAATAACAATTATATCTGTCTTATCAAGTGGCTATCAGGTGGCTTTAATGGCTCCTACAGAAATTCTTGCGAAACAGCATTATAGAACAATGACAAAATTCTTTTTAAAGACACCTTATAAAATAGTTTATCTTTCAGGAAAACTATCATTAGCTGATCGGAAAGAAAAACTAGCAATAATTAGAAACACTAAAGACGTCTTAATAATTGGAACTCACGCCTTATTTAGTGATGATGTAATTTATAATAATTTAGGATATGTTATAACTGATGAACAACATCGTTTTGGAGTTAATCAAAGAAAGAAATTAAGAGAAAAAGGATTTAATCCTGATATTCTATATATGAGTGCCACACCAATTCCTAGAACACTTGCTATTAGTTTGTTTGGGGATATGGATATTAGTACTATAAGAGAAAAACCTAAAAATAGAGTAAAGGTAGAGACAAAGTTATTCACATCAAATCAAATTGATTTGGTTTATTTACTAATTGATGAAGAATTAAAAAGAAATCATCAAGTATATATTGTTACTCCTTTAATATTAGAAAGTGATACATTAGATCTTTCTAATGCTCAAAAAGTTTACAAAGTAATTTCATCTCGTTTTAAGGATTACTATGTTGGATTACTTCATTCGAAAATTAAGAACGAGGATAAAGATCAAGTTATGAAGTTGTTTGAAGAAAACGAGATAAATATCTTGATTTCAACGACTGTCATTGAAGTAGGAGTTGATGTTCCTAATGCCACTTTAATGATTGTTTTAGATAGTGAAAGGTTTGGATTATCCCAACTTCATCAACTAAGAGGAAGAATTGGAAGAAGTGCAATAAAGAGTTACTGTCTTTTAGTATATAACGAAACAGATAAGGCACAAGAAAGATTAGAGATATTAGAGAAAACTGATGATGGATTCAAATTAAGTGAAGAAGATTTAAGATTGAGAGGACCTGGTGATTTCTTTGGATATCGACAGTCTGGTGAACTAAAATTCAAAAGGGCTTCAATTGTAGAAGACGCTAAGATTTTAGAAATTGCAAGAGATGATGCACTTGCAATTCTTACGAATAAAAATTCTTATCAAAATAATGAATATTTATTAATGTTTAATTATTTAAAAAATGTTTTAAGAAAAACTAATTTAGACTAAATTGCAGTGAATTTGTGTTAGAATATACATAAGAGTTAAAAAATGGAGGTGAATTAATGAAGATAGTTGAAAGAATAAAAGAAAACAAGCCTTTTACTGTTGTTTTATTTCTTAGTACATTTATCTTTATTTTCACCATCATTATTTTTGTAATTTCAAATGTGACTAGAAATGCTGATTTAGTTAGTGTAGAATCAGTTAGAGTACAAGAACATTATGAGAGTGTTCTTCATGAAATATTTGCTAAATTGGAAACTATCGAAGTCTTCACTGAAACAGTCGGAGTTGATAATCTGAATCAAACAAATTTTGATGAATTTGGTGATAATAGTGATTTTAGCAATATTGGTTTTGTTAGTTTTTCAATAGCTCCAGCTGGTATTTTGGAGTATTATTATTCTTATGATTATGACGACGATGATATTATCGGCCTTGATCTAGTAAATGATGATAGAGAAAATGTTAAAGAAGCTGTTGCGTACGCTATAGAGAACGATGTTGTTGTAATTAGTGGCCCATTTACTTTAATCCAAGGAGGACAAGGCTTGGTATTTAGAAAAGCAGTTTACGAAGATGGAGAGTTTGTTGCGATTATAAATCTTGTTATAAATTATGATAATCTTAATTTATTATTTGGGATATCAAAATCAGAAGTAGTAGATGTGGGGATTTTTAATGCTGAAAACGAACTGTTATTTGGAGATTTAGAATATAGTGATGATTTAGCATATTATGAAGGAATCGGGTTTGAAAATGTTAACTGGAATACTGGAATAGAAGTTTCAAGAAGTTTTCGCTTCCAAACAAGACTTTCGAATCTATCAATATTATTTTTAGCAGTTGCCCTATATTTTACTGTATTGGTTTTAGGAGTGAAATTTTATAGAGGTAATAGAAATTTATTAATTACTCAAAATGAATTAATAAACTATGATAATCTGACTTCTCTTCCTAATAGAAGACTATTATCTAGAGATGTAAAAAATGCAATGATATTGAATGAACCTTTCCATTTAGGATTCGGAGATTTAGATAATTTTAAAAATCTTAATGATATTTTAGGACATTCAGTTGGGGATAAATATTTGAAAGATATTTCAAAGAGATTTAAAACACTTGTTAGTGATAAACTTAAAATATATCGATGGGGTGGAGATGAATTCATCTTCTTAATGAGAACAAAGACGAAAGAAGATTCGATAGTTATTATAAATAGTATTTATGATGTCTTTAAAGAACCAATTACAATAAACGAGACAAACTACTATGTATCTATTACTATTGGGATAGTAAACTTTCCTAATCATGGAAATACAATGGATGATTTAATTAAAAGAGCGGATATTGTAATGTATGATGTTAAATCAGAGCGAAAGAATACATTTAGATTCTTTGAAAATAAATATTTAGATAACTTAAAAAGAGAAGTAGATTTTGAAAACAAGGTTAATGAGTATTCATTAAGTGATTTCGAAGTATTCTTACAACCTGTATTGCATACAAACACTCAAGAAGTATATGGATTTGAAGGTCTTATTAGATTATTTGATGAAAATAAGAACCTAATTAATACTCACGAAATTGTTAAAGTATACGAAAGAAAAGGTGACATTTATAAATTAGATACATATGTCTTTGAAGAGGTATGTAAACACAGTATTAAAATAAAGGAAGAATTTAATAAAAATTTCTCTTTCTCATTTAATATTTCACCGATTACTCTTTCGAGAGATTTCGTAATATTTGTAAAAGAAATGATTGATAAATACAAAATTGATTCATCATATTTTATTATCGAAATAATTGAAACACTTGGATTCAAAGATATTGATGTCTCACTTAATTTATTAGGAGAGCTTAAAGATCTCGGATTTAGAATCGCAATGGATGATTTTGGAATGGGATATTCCTCACTTAGTTATATTACAAGATTACCGTTAAGCATTATTAAGATAGATCGTCATTTTGTTCATAACTATAAGACTAATGATTTTGATAGAATGCTCATGCTTACTATTAAAGACATTAGTAAATCATTGGATATTAAGATTATAGTGGAAGGTATTGAAACAAAAGAACAACTTAAGTTCATTACTGAAATGGGAGCACATTACTTCCAAGGATACCTCCACAGTAAAGCAATGAGAGTAACTGACGTTATTAAGTTAATGAAAGAAGATTAATGATATAATATTTAATTATAAAGAGGTGTAACTATGATAAAAATAGCAGTTGATGCAATGGGTGGAGATTATGCTCCTAAAGAACAAGTAGAAGGCGCTGTTCTTGCTATTAAAATGATTGATGATATTGAAATTACTTTATATGGTGATGAATCAGAAATTAGGAAATATTTACAAAATGAAGAAAGAATAACAATCATCCAAAGTGATGGTGT
>JAUVLT010000102.1 GCA_030600605.1 Mycoplasmatota bacterium | reverse complement strand
AGATTACCAAGAGTAATAGCTTTGTTATTCAATGCACGAAGATTATCCGGTTTTATCTCAATAGCTTTCTCAAAGGCTTTCAAGGCATCTTCATATCTTCCGAGATCACCAAGAGTAGTACCTTTGTTATACCATGCATAGGTATCCGGTTTTATCTCAATAGCTTTCTCATAGGCTTCTAATGCATCTTCATATCTTCCGAGATCACCAAGAGTATTAGCTTTGTTATTCAATACACTGACATCATCCGGTTTTATCTTAATAGCTTTCTCAAAGGCTTCTAATGCATCTTCATATCTTCCAAGATTACCAAGAGTATTAGCTTTGTTATTCAATGCACGAAGATTATCTGGTTTTATCTCAATAGCTTTCTCAAAGGCTTCTAATGCATCTTCATATCTTCCAAGACTAATAAGAGTATTAGCTTTGTTAATCCATGCACGAAGATTATCCGGTTTTATCTCAATAGCTTTCTCAAAGGCTTCCAAGGCATTTTCATATCTTTCAAGATTAACAAGAGCAGTACCTTTATTATTTAATTCAATGGCATCTTCTTCACATCCTGATGCCATTCTAATCATTTTAGTAAGATTTTCAAGTGATTTGGCAGGTTCTTCTTTTGGTTCTTTTTTCACTGCCAGGATTTCACCGAAGCTGTAGAACCCAACATAAGGAATAGAATTCTTTTTAATGTAATCTAAGGATTTGTCCTCGGGTAATTTGATGAATCTCTTTAGACGCCTAGCGGACTTCAATTCCCATTCATGTTTAGTATTTATTTCAAGGTTTTTTTCAATACGTGAAGGGATTAAGATAATTTTCGGCGGATTTTGTTGTTCCATTACATCTAATGACTTAGTCAATATTTTTTCAACAATCATCTCAGTACCGGATATGCATTGTTCATTCAATGAAAATAAAAGTACAACTACATCAGGCATTTGTAGGGTGCAGATTCCACCAATATCTGTAATACCAGTTCTGCTATCAATAATAACAAAATCAACTTTGCTTTTTAATTTATCTTTAAGGTACTCAATAAATCCAAAACCATGCCAATTTTTGTAAAAATCATCCCATTCAAAATTATTTACTTGATTTGCATAATTATCATCATCCATTTTCCCAGCGGGTAAGATCGATAAAGAACCTTTGTCAAAATTATATGGTAGTTCATAAATGTATTGATCTAAGTTAATAAATTCATCATTAATGATGAGATCATCTTTCCTTAACAAAGTTTTATAGTCATAAAATAGGTCAATTAAGCCAGTTTTAATTTCATTTTCCTTTATGTTAAAAAACTTATGCAAACCTGGTGCTTCTAAATCCCAATCAACCAATAATACTTTATGTCCATATTTATCAGCTAATAACCAAGCTACATTGGCCAAAGCCATACTTCTGCCGACCCCACCTTTATAAGAGTAAAAGGTAATTATTTTCGATTTGTAATCAGACACTGTTAATCTCATCCTAAATTAGGCTTCTTTCTATTATCAGTTACTATATTGCGAGTTATACGATTTTTTAACATTGCACTACTGGCTCCAGGACTTGGGTGTTCTTCATTTTTAAGATAGTGCTTGATAAAATTTTTAAAATTATTCAAATCATTAACCCTCGCTACTACTCTATGTAAAGACCCTTTTTCATATTCTTTTAAAACTTGATTCCAAGTACTACTATATTGTTCTTCTAGTTTATCTTGGAGATTAACCGGGAGTCTATAATTCATTAAAAGACAGCATTTGCTTTCTTCAGCATATCTAAACGCGTGATCAACTCTTGTTGCCAATTTTTGATATTTTTGTAAATACATAGCAAACACATCAATAAAATAGACATCAATACCTGAAATAATATCAGTATTTGCACAATCGTCATCTAGATTTGAAATCGATTTTGTTTGACAGATATAGCATTTTGTTTCATTTTCTTCAATTATTTCAGAAATACTTTTATCTTCAAAAGGTTTCCAATCTTCTGGTAGTTCGCCATATATTGAATCTTTATGTTCTGCAAGCCATTCGGATAAATCAGTCAATCCTTTCTCATCAAGTGAACTAATTACACCTTGTACTTCTTCTGCTTTTAAAGCAATAACTGCATAAAATATATTATCTGCCATATTAATCTTCCAATTTTAATCCCTTTATCCTATTTATGGAATTGCAAATTTCGTTCTTGCGTTCACGTCGCTTTTTCTGATCAGGAGAAAGTAATATTATATTTGCGAAATATATTTCCCAGGTCTTTTTTTTGATTCCTCATTAGCATTATGTTTAACATCTTCTAATACATTAATAAAGTTTATTATATCGTCATGTACTGGTTTAAGAGATTTTTGGAAACCGAAACTTATTTTAATATTAATTGCTTGATTCAATAAATCTTCAATTTTGTTAGCCAAATCAATCAATTTCAAATCTAGATGAAGATTGTACA
>JAUVLT010000085.1 GCA_030600605.1 Mycoplasmatota bacterium | reverse complement strand
ATCGCCTATGAAGGATTACGTATTCACTATACAAACCTTATAAAACAAGAGGCTGGGACAGCCTTGTTAGCTTGGTAAATTTACGAACAATGGTTCGTATTACCCAAGAAACCCCCACTTCAAATGTATATTGCATTAAGTGGTGGGAGTGGTTCACCCAAAATACTCTTTAATTTGCAAATTCATCTTAATAGCTAAAAATCTAGTTGGGAAAATATTGATAGATTGATTATAAATTAATACTTTTGTATTATATATTCTTCTTGATTTTTGTAAATTATCAAATTTCTGTTTCATAGGTTCGAGATTAGGTTCTTTGAGTTCTTCAAAATCATCGTATATTGAATTTAAGCAAGAAAATAAGTCTTGTCTCTCTTTTAACAATAAATATCTTAATCTTTTTTTACGATATTTAGATAATTTTTTAATTATAGAAATATTGTCCTCATTTTGAATTAAGAGTCTGTTTTCATAAAACAATATTGTTGTATCTAAAAGTAATTTATGAAATAACACTTCTTTTGTACTTACATCTTGCCATAATTTTAATAACTTAAATCGAAGTCTTATTGTAAACAAGACGATAATAATTACAAAAATTGTAAAAATTAACAAATTTGTTAGCCAACCCATTTATATCACTCCTATAAATATTTTTTAAGTAGTTCTACTTTGTCTAATTTTTCCCAAGGCAAATCTAAATCGTTTCTTCCAAAATGTCCGTAAGAAGCTACTTGTCTGTAAATTGGTCGTTTCAAATTAAGAATACCTATTATTCCTTTTGGTGTTAAGTCAAATGTTTCATTAACCGCTTTAATTATTACATCATCACTTACTCTTCCAGTATTAAATGTTTCGACCATAACACTTGTTGGACGACTAACTCCAATCGCATAAGAAATCTGAAGTTCACATTTTTTTGCAAGTCCAGCTGCGACAATGTTTTTAGCTACATAGCGCGCTGCATAAGCAGCAGATCGATCAACTTTAGATGGATCTTTTCCACTAAATGCTCCACCACCATGACGACTATATCCTCCGTATGTATCCACAATTATTTTTCTTCCAGTAAGCCCAGCATCACCATGTGGCCCCCCAATAATAAATTTTCCTGTTGGGTTTATATATATTTTTGTTTGTTGATCAATTAAATTACTTGGAATAACTTTATCAATAACATGAGTTTTAATATCATTAGTAATTGTTTTATGAGTTACTTTGTCACTATGTTGAGAAGATACAACAATAGCGTCAATTCTAATCGGTTTATTATTTTCATCAAATTCAAAAGTAACTTGTGTTTTTCCATCAGGTCTCAAATATGACAATGTTCCATTTTTTCTAACTTCTGACAACTGTTTAGCAAGTTTATGAGCATAAACAATTGCGATAGGCATATATTCTTCTGTTTCATCAGTTGCATATCCAAACATTAATCCTTGATCTCCAGCTCCCTGAGCAAGATCTTTACCTTCCCCTTCATTTACTCCTTGAGCAATATCGGGTGATTGAGGATCAATCGCTACTAAAACAGCTAAGTTGTCAGCATCAAATCCATATTTTCCACGATCATAGCCTATTTCTTTAACGGTATCTCTTACAATTTTTCGGATATCTATGTAAGTTTTTGTTGTAATTTCTCCTGCCACTAGTACTAGCCCTGTTGTTACCATTGTTTCGCAAGCTACCCTAGCATCTTTGTCCTTTTCTAAAATAGCGTCTAAGATAGCATCACTAATTTGATCACAGATTTTATCTGGATGACCTTCAGTTACACTTTCTGATGTGAAAAATTTTCTCATAATGTTTTCTCCTATCCGATATACTTATACTTATCATAAAAAGCTTCAAATTCCAATTGATATTTCATGAAACGATCAAGTATGTATGGTTCAAAGTATTCTTTGAACTCTAATTGTAACAAATCAATAACTCTTTTATGTTTAAGCTTATTTTTATAATTACGACTCTGTCTTAAAATATCATACATTTCTGCCAGCAAGATAACTTCTCCTTCTTGACTTCTTTGTACTCTTTTCATTCTTTCAGTAAATTCAGAATCAACTGTTTTTTCAAAATGAGCTCTAATAATATCTTCACTCTTTTGATTAAGTTGTAATCTTTTAATAATAATTGATCCAAGAATTGTTTTTTCTCTAATAATGATATAATCTCTTTCATTCAAAACTTCTTTTGTTTCATATTCTAAAATTGATAAATCATTTACTTTATCAATATGAATTACACTATATTCATATATTTCAGTACATACATTCGAACTAAGCCCCAGGACACTAGCAAGTCTTGATGCAAGTTCTGCGACTCTGTGAGCATCTTCTTTTCCTTGATTGATTGTGTTAGAGTTGAACACACCAATAACATCAAATACGTCTCCTACGACAGCTTTAAAATCTTTTTCCATGTCACGTCTTTTAATTAGTTCTTCTTTACGTCTATTATTCATCATTTCCCCAATTGAGACACTTGAATATAAAGCAATATAGAAAACTATTAATAGTAATGTTCTTAATCCAATATCAATTAAAACATTATTATTAGTAATAATTAAATAAGTATATAATTCTGGTATACTACTTGCATGCTCTAATAATGGATACATAACAAAAATATGTAAAATAGTCATCATGACAAGCACCCATTTAAATAGTATTCTTAATAATGTTGAATCTTGATACAAGGCAATAACTACTAAAGCAAAATAGATTAAGATATATCCTGCATGAGCAATTGAGGCGTCGGCCATTGCATAAACAGATCTAGCTAAAATATCACTTTCTGCCATAGAACTTAATAAATCAATCCCATCTATTGTAAATTTAGTAGAGCTAAGCCTTAACTTCATGTAGACCCCAAAACTACCAAATAGGATATAAATACTTCCGATGTACATTGCCATTTGTTGTTTTAGAAGTGTTCTTGGTTCTTCATGAATTATTCTCTTTAAGGTCGTATTAATTGCAAACATCGTAATTGCAAAACCGGCAATTACGATATAATTAGGATTCTGATTCCCTATAAGGGCAAAAACCATAAACACAAAGTTGGTTACAAGCAAAATATTTTTATTAACTAAATTTCGACGATACAAAACGGATGTATCATCTAAGATATCTACACCAGCTTCAAAATTAAATTTATCAGCAAATTTTTTAGCAACAATTTTAAAGAAAATACGTAATTTCCTTCTAAAAGTTGAAGGTTTACTAGATGTTTCTTTTTTTTGTCTGCCAGGATAATAAACCCCAACTTTTTCAACTAAGTTCTTAAAGAATCCGGCTATTCTATCCGCAAAAGTTAATTTAGTAGGATCAATTCCTTGTTTTAGTTCGCTATAGTATTCTTTTAGCCCCTCAGGTTCTTCTTCATTGTGGGGTTTCTTAAAAAAATCATCGAGTTTTTTTTGATTTTTAGCCATTAAAACTCCCCCCCTATAAATCTAGATTGAGTTTAATTTCCTCTACTGTTGGATCTTTTCTCGCTTCTTCTTCATTACTTATTTGCGCAACTCTTGTTGATGCTGCCGCCGCTATTGCTCCAACA
>JAUVLT010000096.1 GCA_030600605.1 Mycoplasmatota bacterium | reverse complement strand
AAATACAAAAGAGATAAAACACTATATGATTATTTTCCTTTAACTTCTGATGTAACGGGCGATGGAATAAAAGAATTATTTCTTTTTACACATAATAACGATTCCCTGTTTCTCAACATATTCGATTATGCAAATTTAACCACGATTTTAGAAAACAGATTTGTCACTAAAATTGGTGGATATAATTCGAAACAAGATTATATTATACACTGGATTACAGCAGAAGATGTTACCGGAGATAATGTTAACGAAGTATTCTTTAGTATTTCTGCTGGTTTTTCTCTTTATCCAAGACGGCTTTTTAGATATGATTTTGTTAAGGATTCTTTAATTTCATCAATTAATACGGGCGCCGGAAATTTAAAAACATTTCCTTTTAATATTGATGAAAAATTATATTTAATAACAGGAAGTACTGCGGTTAATAATGTTGGCCCCGACTATCCTTTTCCATATAAAGATACCTGCTCCTGGTTATTCGGATTTGATAAGAATTTACAATTCATCTTTGACCCCATTCCTTTTTTAGGTTCACCCGCTTCTATAAATACTGTTTTAAATTATAACGATCAGTTTTATTTTGTTTTTCGAGTAAATAAAACCAAAGGAGAAAAAAATAAAATTGCATCTATCGATCAAAATGGTAAAATTATAAACTTTATCGAATTTGATGATCTAATATCAACACGTATATTTTCAATGAAAACATTGAACAAAGATCTTATATACTTTCAAAACCCAACCAACAACAAATTTAGTACGCTTAATATAAATAATTTTACAATTAGCAGGAATCGAAGGCTTAACAAGCTAAATAACCTGCGCTATATTACAGAAGATGATATTGATAATGACGGGTTCCCTGAATATTTCTTTTTTGATCTTAATAAACACGCAGTTACATTATTTAGTAAGGATTTAAAACATCCTGTCGACTTACCAATTCATCTTGAGGACTCTTTTAAACAACTTATATCAACTAAATATGAAAACAAGCTTACCAAAATTATTTTAGTTGGAGATAAACAATTTTATAAATATAAATATTTTAAGAATCCATATTATTACCTAAAGTATCCCATATGGTTTCTAATATATTTTATGTCAAGCCTGTTTGTTTTGTGGATACAAAAATTGCAAAAGCAGCAAATTGAAAAGCGACACGAAAACGAACAGCGAATTGTTCAACTTCAATTACAAAACTTTCGGAATCAACTTGACCCGCATTTTACTTTTAATGCTATGAATTCCATTGGATTTCATATTTATGATGAAAATAAAGAAAAAGCATACGACCATTTTGTCCGGTTTTCGAGATTAATAAGATCTTCATTACTTTCGTCCGATAAAGTCTTTCGTCCATTACAGGATGAAATACAGTTCACTGAAGATTACCTTGAATTTCAAAAAGAACGTTTTAAGAATCCTTTTGACTATCACTTTGAAATAGATAAAAAAATTAAAATAAAAGACATTCAAGTTCCTAAAATGCTTATCCAGGGATATGCCGAAAATGCAGTTAAGCATGCTTTTACAAGACTTAAAAGAAAGGGATTAATTGAAATTGTCATTAAAAAGAAAAGCAAAAGCATATTCATTCAGGTGAAAGATAATGGTATTGGCCGTAAGGCATCTGCTAAACCTAATTCTGAAGATAGTGGTCGCGGAATGACTCTAATGGAAGAACAAATCCATCTCCTTAACAAGTATCAAAACAAAAAAATAGAATTAAATATTGTTGACCTTTGCAATTCGGATAAAACACCTGCCGGAACTTCAGTTGAAGTCTTAATTTCTATTTAACCATTCTATATTTAAACAAAAGCTTTCGAAATTCTATTCAAACCAAATTTATTATAAGGCTTGTTGATAAAACAAGGAGCTTATTGATAAAAGAAAAAGCTTAATAAAAGATACTAGGAGTGTTAAGTTGTAATAAATCAGTTGATTACCTTTAATGGTTATTTAATTATTTCAGTATAAAATTTAATCTTTTAAACTGATTTTTATTTACTGATAACTAGACTAATAAGTTCTAAATTGTAAGATTATGAAAAGATTATTTGTATTATTTTTTGTGTTAATAGGAATTTTAAATGCAAATTCTCAAACTGTTTTAGACAAAATGTCTGAAAATATTAACCAAACCGTACAAACTGATTACAGTAATGGAGAGAAATGGATTGCATTTGTACATGCAAGCGCTATAATGGGAGGTACAATAATGGTTGATATGGCGGATTATCTTGAAATAACTCCTGAGGGTCAACAAGGTTGGGTAACAATATGGGCTAATGCAACTTTAGGTATTGGTTTAGGAGAAGAAGGATTACCCTTTAGTTTTGGACTTTTTAAAAGAAAGTACTCATTAAATACACCTGATTCTCCAAATCACTTTTTAGAAGTTAGTGGAGATATATCTGCTGCTGGTTTCACTTTTATTGATATGGGAGTTCAAGTTGGTGCTGATAAATTAGCCTATATTGATTATTTAACTTATGCTCCTGAAGTAAGCTTTGATGTTGCTGGAGTTGGATTATCATTTCATGTTTTCTCTATTGAAGTAAAGAAAGATAGATTAAATGATTTGTTAAATTCTTTACTAGTAGAGCGTTCATAAATTAACATATTAGTTTAAGGATATTTCATCCATTTTGTACTTCCATCTAAAAACAACAGGCTCTTGATTTATTTCTATTATGCCTTTATATATTCTTTCGATTAATTCTTCTTTGCTATC
>JAUVLT010000051.1 GCA_030600605.1 Mycoplasmatota bacterium | reverse complement strand
AGCTTTTTTTCGTCTAATTCAAGAATTATACCATTATAAAAAATATCGTCTAAATCTTTAAAGTGAATCTTAATTTTCTTTTCAAAGAAATAAACAAGTTTTCTATAATTTCCTTCACCTATTTCATTTATCATATTATTTAATTCTCATACTTTTATTTAAATATGTGTTACCACTAAGTGTATAAACACTTCGTGGAAGTTGAATTAGAAATAAGTTCACATAGAAGGAATTGAACCCCCATTTCCAAGTCGATACTTAGCGTTTTAACAATTAAACTATATGTGAGCTTTGAAAATAAATAAAAATCATTACTTTTAAAGTTTCACTATTAGAAATATAAAAAGTGCGAGAACCCAGATTTGAACTGGGATGTTCGGAATTTACCGAACGTTCTTCCATTGAACTATTCTCGCAAAAATTAAAAAAATAAAAAATTAGACTGATTTAAATTAAACCATCTCCTTGTGAATTTCTTCCACTAGAACCACCAAGACCTTCTTTACCGCCTTTAACCTTATTCAATACTAATGTAACTATTGAAATAATAATTACAACTGATAACAAAGTTAGCCATGTTCCAGAATTACTAAAGAAACTTGAAGCACCGGAAGTGAGATTTTGTGAAACATCTCTTGCTCCTGAATCTTTGTAAGTGTAATCGAATGTTACTTTCCAATCAGAATTATTGAAATCTCCATCTCCAGAAGATATTAAGTTACAATTTGAGTGGGTATAATTTCCAGTAGTTATTTCGCTATTCGAACTATTTGTTACAGTGGTAATTGTACATACTACTGTATAATAATCTACCACAGTAAGATCTTCTCCTGCTTCTGTAACAGTTGTCAATGTTTCATTAACTACGGTTGTACTTGCTTTTACAGGTAAAGCATCATCTGCAGTATCTGTTAAATGACCGAAAATAACAATGAAAACAAATCCCATTACACCAAGAACTAACAAAGCCATGAATACTTTTTGAGCAACATCTAATCCAGCCGTACCTTTTTTACTTTGAGGTGTTATTTTTCGTAGATTCATTTTTTTGGTTACAAAAAAAAGAATGAAAGAAGATCATTACAATCCTCCGTCACGTCCTCCACGAACTTTGTTCAAGACTAAAGAGACTATTGAAATGATTATCACAACTGATAATAGTGTTAACCATGTTCCAGAGTTACTAAAAAAACTTGAAGCACCACTTGTTAAATTATTTGTAATGTCTGAAGTATCATTATATCCTTGCGTTCCTGTAGAAAATCCAGATGAACCTTCTAAGTTACCAAAAATAACAATGAAAACAAATCCCATTACACCAAGAGTTAACAATGCTCCAAACACTTTTTGGGCAGTATCTAGTCCAGCGACACCTTTTTTACTTTGAGGTGTTATTTTTCTTAAATCCATATATTTTTTGTCCTCCCTTGTAGTTTAATAATTTTGGTTACCTTTAAAAAAGTAGGTTAACCAAGTAACCTTTTTACTACTTCTGAAGGATTAATAACAATGTAAAAATAATTGAAGTTACTAAACAGACAACTATTGTTAAAGTATTTACTACTCCGGGAATTAAACTTAATACATAAGCTGTTATTGTTGTTATATAACCGGCAACTGCAAATGAAGCCAAAATATTTCCCCTTCCAGATAATTGTTTTTGTGCGAAAAAAGAACCTAAAGATAAAATTACAAATACTGCAAAAAGTATTAAAGGAAAAAGAATTGGTTCTACAGATGATACATATTGAAACAAAACGTGCATTCCTTCAGACATATTCCTATTACTTATTTCTTCAAATGTCATAGTTTTATTCTCCTGCTTTGTATAACCTCCATAATAAAAGCAATATACTTACAATTAAGATTGAAATAAAAATTGAAATTATTCCTGTATCTATACCTAAAATTGTTCCCAAAGGTAAAAGAAAAAAGTTAAACACACTTATAATCATTCCAGTAAAAATTTTACCAGCACCCATAATTCCTTCTAACATAAAGAATCCAATTCCAACCATTGGTTTATTTTCTTCAAAAATTCCTTTTTCATCTTCTGCTTGTTTTTGAAATTCACTTAAATTAGATTCTAATCCACTAAATGCTTCAGCCATTGCTGGATTTTGTAAAACAGTGTTTGTTGAATTGTTATCTGAACTTATTTGTGTATTAAAATTAACCATACATAAAATAAAAATTCCAATTAAACAAAATGAAATAAAAAAATTCATAAATTTCATGTTGATTCACCTTTTTGGGCTATTTTCCAAATCAATATCCCACCTGCTATGATTGCCCATAAAATAGTAGAACCAACACCAATTATTCCACCACCATCATAAATATTTAACAATGCAGCAATAATTAATCCAAGAAGTGCTCCAATTACCATTCCAATTGTTGAAGTTATAAACATTAGAGGTAAGGTTAAAACTAATATAAAAACCATAATTATTCCAGCATACCCAAAAGTTACGAGTGCTTCTTCCTCAATAGCAAAAGTGTAAGTTTTAACTAATCTACTTCCAGAATATAATTCTGCTATCACTGAAACATTTCCAAAACTATCTGGTATATCGCAAATTAAAGTTCCAGAGGAAGTTGTTAATAAATGATTACATACAGTAATATTTCCGTAACTAGTAAATTGTGTTGCATTAAGTTGGACTGTTGCAACGCCACCACTAAGTGTGCTAAAAATTGTTGTTATTCTTCGTGTATCTTCATCAAAAGTTGTTGCAACATTTAAATCAAATTCAGTAGTAAAATCTGTAGTAGGAACTCCTGTTAGGAAAGAATTTAAATTTATTTTGCAATCTCCAATAGTAGAATCTGCACAAACAGCTACCATGTTATTAAATGTTGCTAAGATAGTTCCTTGCTTTGAAATAATTAAAGTATAGATTACATCACTTTCAACAAAATGTCCAACTGTTTGTCCAAAAGAATCTGTTTTAGGTCTTTCTACTGTTTTAAATAATCCTTCATCAACATAATATCTTGTTATATCTATTACTGCATCATCAACTAAATCAAAAGTTTCATCTTTAAATGTAATTAAAAAGTCAGTAGAATCTGCAGTTTTTAAATCAAATAGATTTATTGTTTGTGGTATTGAATTATTTGTTAAAGAAAAACTTTGTGAATTATAATATTCCGTTGAATAACCTGAAGCAGTATATCTTGTTGTAGTATCCATAAGATATTTACTATTATTCAAGGCTTCATTAACAATACAAATTTGTGGATTTGTGTCATTTGTATATCTTTTTGAATAATTAGTTATTAATGTAGATGTATCTGTTGTGAAAATATTCACATGAATATCAATTGTTGAATTTAAGTTAGGAGAAAGACTTAATACTGATTGTGTTGCTTCATCTTTTAAACTATAATTTAGAACTAATGTACCATATGTAGAACAATCATCTAATGCAAGGGCAGTTGTGTATTGATTTATTTCTCTTGAATTAAAATTAGTTCCATCATCTAAACTTATATTCCAGTAAAAGGTTCTATTTCCTGCTGCACTAATATCTGGGATTTCAATATTTTTAATTATTGAATAATTATTTCCTGCAATTGTTGTTAATGTCCCTGCTCCTTTACTTGTTCCATTATAAAATAAATCTTTTATTGTAATTACTTTTGAGGAAGGAATTGTTAAATTTATTTGGAAAGTGTCAGTATTTCCTTCAGTAGTTGAACTTTGATATGATTGTGCAATCTCAATCGCATCAATTGAAAATTTTTTAGATTTTACATTTTCATGCCCAAAACTATCATTTACATATACATAGATTGTTTGGTTTAATTTATAGGAATTGATTGTTATATTTGTTAAATTTTGATTACAAGTTAGAGAAGTTGTCGTTAAATTCCATGTTGAATTATACCAACAACTTTGAATATGTGTATCTATTGCAGAATAATTAATTGATATATTAAATGGAATTACTTGTAAACCAGAAGTTGTTGGTTGAGCAACGTCAAGACTTATTGTTGGAGTAGTTGTATCAATAGTAAATGTCCTATTCCCTGCGTAATCTTCTATGGAAGTTCCTTCCCCTAAACAAGCCCATTTGTAAGTATCGTCTATTAAAGCTGTTGTTGTCCATGTTTTATTATAAGATTTTAAATTTAATCCACTTTCTGTATTTGTGTAGTCTAAATTGTCAGAACTATTATAAACTAAAATTGTAATATCTGTTATATTTTCTTCTCCTACTGTTGAAAAATTACAACTAATTTCAACAGTAGTATCTGTTGTATTAAAATAATCTGCTGGATAACTTTGAGTTACTTCAATAGCTGAACAATCATCAGTATAACTTATTCCATCTCCACTATTCCACAAACCACTTATTTCTGAAGCACTTAATGTTCTATTCCAAATACCAACTTCGTCAAGAACTCCATTTAAATAATGATCACTATTATCGCCTATTCTTCCTAAACATGTATTTGCACTTGATGAATCAGCAGGATTAGTAGCAGTATTATCTGTTTCATCAAAACTCCCATCAATATACCAAGAAATATCCCAATTACCTGTGCTTCCATTTCTTACAACAACTATATGATGCCAATTATCGTCATTAATATTCATTGAAGATATTGAAATAATAGTTCCATCATGCATCATTTGAAACTCATTATTAGTTCTTCCAAAATTAATATTGTATGAAGCACCTGCACTAGTTGCATCATTATTACCAACTATCGTTTGAGAAGTTGTATAATCACTATTTGCTTTAAACCAAAATGAGATAACCATTTCTCCAGTAATAGTTAAAGAAGTTCCAAGATTAATATAATCATTAGTAATAAAACTATAAGCGGTGTTTATCTTTCCTGAGTTGTTACTCGCTCCCGTATTTGTTCCATTGTTAATTCCAAGCGAATCATAAATAGTTCCAGTTCCTGTTGTATCCTGTTCATCCAAATTATAATAAGCAGTTAAACCTACATTCAAACCTTCTGTCCAAGTTGCCCATTCATCAATCCTAACACCAAATAAAGTTGGAATCCATTCTATTTCTTCATTAGCATAAACATCTGTAAAAATTCCAATAGTAATTTTCCCTTTTTGTAGTGCTAACTTTTCATTTAAATCAATCCAATTAAATCTCTGTTCAATATGACTTCCAATTTGATTTTTAACACAATCATATTTTTCAATATATGTTCCATTTACTTTGACCACTTCTTTTTCTTTACAAACTTCTTCGTAATCATCAATTTTAACATCATAGAACTTTTTATATTTATAAACAAATTCTCTATTAAATTGATTCATATTCTTTTTAATATTATAAAAATCTAAATTATCAAAAGCTCCTTCTGTATAATCTTTAAAATTTTCAATAGTAAATTCAGCAACTAATTTATCCTCTCCTCTTATAACATAATTATTTAATGGGGTATCTAATTTAATTTCTGCTACTTGGTCTAGTTGTAAGAATGGAATACCTAATATTGAATTTCTAATATTTATTGTTTGAGTTTCTTCATCATAATTTTTTATATTATCAAATTCCCAAGCTGATATAGTTCCAACTAACAAAATTATACAGAATATAAGTACTAATAGTTTTTTCATTAAAATTTACTCTCCAATCTTGTTGCTCTTACAAAAAGTATGATCGCACCAAATACTCCAATTACAGTTACCCACGTTGGAAGATGTAACATAATACTTGACGCTGCTTTCATTGTTACAAGATTTGAACTAAATGGTTGTCCAGTTAATAAATCTGAATAAGCATTTGATACTGGAACACTTAATATAACTGCTAGAATTGTTACAAAAATATGAATTATAAAAGCAATTGGATGTTCTTTAACAAAAAAGTTATTTACTAATATTGAAAGTGCAGTCATAAATAAAATCACAAATCCAATTGTTGCTGCTCCACTTGATAAAGCATTATTCATTTTTCCAAAAGTATCTGAACCAACTTCAGATAAATTAGTTCCACCTTGAACACCAATGGTTGTTACAGTATCAGATAATATTCCAAAGGCATAAACAAATACACCAATAAAAATAACTGTAACAAAAGAAAGAACAATCCATTCTATAACTGCCATTTGACCTTTCGTATCTTTTTTTAGTTCATCATTAATTATATCTTTTTTTATTTTATCCCATAATGAATGTCTTCTTATTGCAGCAGTTATTCTTTTACTACTTTTTTCTTTTCTATCCTTTCCCCTTTTTATTCTTTCAACTTTAATATCTTCAATTTCTTCCACAAATTTTAAATCTGCTTTTATTACTTTATTATCCATCTGGAAATATACCTCTTTCTAATAATCTTTTAAACTTTTTATCAAGTAAAATATTCATTGCTATTACAAATAAAACACCTAATATTATTGGATAAAACATACTGATAAGAATAGTATAAACTACTTTAAAGAAAGTAAATGCTACAGATGAATTTAGTAAATTATTTGTTATCAATACCATAATATTTGTAATCCAAATTAAAAGGGCATAGGATAAAAAGCACAAAGATATTTTTACATATTTCAAGTAACTAATATCTATAATTTTATTCTCATCATTTCTTGGATTTTTCCATACTGTTTTAATAGCACCCCATAAACACAATACAAAAAGAGAAACACTTGCCATGAGAACAATTAAATAAATTAGTGCTTCTGATGTTTCTAATTTTTCCCCTGTTTTTGTTACTTCAAAAGTTCCCCTAACACTTCCCCCTAAAACAGAATTATTACACCAGATATAAAAAGCATGAGTTCCTAATTTTGAAAAGTTTCCTGAGGAAATATGAATTTCATGATCAAATTTATTATCATCTTTATTTAATATTCCACTTTCAAATGTATGATTTCCACTAACATCATATAAATGTAGGTGACAATTTACTTGCGTGTTGTTTAATGGAAAGCCATTAGAAATATTTGACACATGGATATGTAAATTAAAGTTTGAATTTTGTTTGACATATTCAAAATGAGGATAAAATATTTGTAAACCTTCCACAGTATTAACATTTACTTGAAAGGGCACTGCAGAAATAAATGTCAAACTAAACAAAAAAGTTATAAAAAAAAATAAAATTAATTTACTTTTCATCATGTCCTCCAAGTGTTTGGCTTGAACAATGAAAAATGTTTGTGTCCTTGTGTGGGTAAAACTTGTCCTGCATTTCCTTGATTATTTACTGTTTGAGTTACACTTCTCGCAGTTCTTAAAGATTCTCTTTCTCCACCTTTTAATGCACGATTGTAAGCTGATTCTACTGTATGAACTAATTCCATAACAATGATAGAATATCTTTTTCTTTTATCTTTTGTGTCCATACCCATATTTTCATAATTCATAAATATTTGGTCTGTTATTTCATATCCTAAATCATAAAGAATTTGATTAATTCTTTGTTCATTATAATTAGAAAGGATTGTATTTCTATTTAAATAAAAAGACATTATGTTCATTAAGAACTGAACACCATATTCATTAAATATAATTTGTTCTGTATCAGGATTGGTTGTGTAAGCAACACTTCCTTCATCATCTGTTACTAGTATATCTCCTCTTAGGAGATGTTCTATTCTTTCAAGAATGTTATCTAATTCTAATTGATATTCAATAAGGTTTGGGTCTGGACGCATTCCCATTGAATTTCCCATGCTACCTAATTGTGAACCTTCTTGATTCTTTTGATCTAATGCGTTTTGTAATTCAGTGATGTAATCTTCTGTTTCTCCCATTTATCTTTTTCTCCTTCTTCTCTTTGCATAAGATTTGATACTTCTTTTTACAGATGTTCTTTTTTTAATTGGAACAGGTCGGGTAATATAATCTAAAAATTGTAACGTTCCTTTTCCACCATGTACTAAACCATGTTTAAGATTTTTTCTAAAAGCAGTTGTTCTTGGATTTTTTAATTCAGTAATTTCTTTCTTTAACTTTTTTCTTTCTAAACCAATCTTTTTCATATCTCTTCGAGCTTCATCTCTTGCTTTTAAAATACTTCTTCGTCTTTTTAGTTGTTCTAGTGTTGCCATTTTATTTTACCTCCTTCTCCTTTTTTTAGTATGTTTTATAGGAACTCTTCGTTTTATTGGTTTTCTTCTGACTTTTGACCTTCTAGGAGTAACCCTAATCGTCTTTCTTTTTCTTTTCGGTATATTACTCGTTCTTTTTCTAGCTTGTTTTTGCATTTGTGAAACTCTCTTTAACAAAGTAATTCT
>JAUVLT010000002.1 GCA_030600605.1 Mycoplasmatota bacterium | reverse complement strand
AATATCTCTTAGCTTTTTTTATTTCTTTAAAGGTAGTATAATTAATTGAAGGCGTAGTTCAAACGTGAGCTTCGAGCTCGTAAAAACTTTTACACTTCGAGTGTTTATTAAGGTCTACGTCTTCCCCTATAACAATACGAGCTAAGAGTATGATGACTCTTAGCTTTTTCTTTTTTATAGGCATATGAGAAAGAAAGTTTGAGGTTAAGGACGAGGCTTCTTTTGAGGAAAACAGCTCGTATAAAAAAATGTCCTGATTTCTAGTTGTGTATTTAAAACTAGTTTATATCTAATTGAACTTCGAGTTCGTATCAATAACGAAAAAAAGAAGAATATATAACTAAAAAGACGTAATCATCACGAAAAGAAAGGAGGTGACAAATTAATGAAAATCCCATGTATAGCAATCGATGTAGCAAAAGGTAATAGTTATTTTCAAGGATTTAGTGGATTAGGAATTTATATTAGTAGAGCGAGAAAAATTAAACACGATTTAGAAGGGTATAAAGAATTATTAGATTTAGGAAACACAATACGAGAACAACATAATGAAGTTGTCTATGTATTTGAAGCTACAGGAATATATCATAGAAGTCTTCAACAGTTTTTAGAAGTACAACAACAAAAATATATAATACTAAATCCTCTTGAAGCAGCAAAGATAAGGAAAAGCAGTTTACGATCAACAAAGACGGATAAAAAAGATTGTGAAAGCATCGCTAAAGCATATTTTTTGAAAGACTATAGAATTTACATGAGACAAAATATGGTTTATGAGACACTAAAGATAATGAATCGACATTATAATTTTCTGATTGATCAGTTAAGAGTAATGAAGGTTAGTTTTAGAAATTATCTTGATATAGTTTACCCAAGGTTTGATGAATTATTTGACAATCCATATTTGATAGTGCCTATAACAATTTTAAAGAAATACCCACATCCAGACAGCTTAGAAAGACATAGGGTGGATACCATAGTTAAATACTTAACAAAGCATACAACTCATAAAGAGAATTATAATATACATCAAGCAAATAAATTAAAGGAGTATAGTCTAAAGGCTCTTTCTGGTTGTGACAAGGATAGTATTGAAGTAACTATTCTCAAAAGTTTAATTAGTCTGATAGAATTAAAACAAATTGAAATCAAAAATCTTCTTAAAAATATGAAGACTATAAGTAAAAGAAATCCATTATATATTCAATTATTATCAATACCAGGAATAGGTGAAAATCTAGCAATAAGAATTCTAGCAGAACTTGGAGACTTATCAAGATTTAGTAATAAACGTCAATTAGTGGCGTACGCAGGAATAGATCCGATTGTATATCAATCAGGTAAGATGACAGGTGAACATCTTCGAATCACCAAAAAAGGAAATAAGAATTTGAGAACTTTATTGTATTTAGCAGTTGCATCAAATATTAGAACAGGACAACAAAACTTGATAGTAGATTACTATAATAAAAAAAGACAGCAAGATAAGCCTATGGCCTATAAAGCTGCCTTAATTGCATGTGCAAACAAATTACTACGAATAATTTATAGTATGCATATGAGCGGAGAATTATTCCGCAATTAAAACCTAATTTAATTATATCTTAAATAACTAGTTTATTCTAGTTTTTTAAGTATGCGATTTTTTTGATATGAATAAATTTCTTATTTATATTGATTTTCCTTATCTAATTTTTTATGATAAAATAGAAGTGAAGGAGATGATATTATGCAAAAATCACACAAAGGATTAGATTTGGCTGGAATAATAATTATATATTTAGGGTCTATAACTGTTATAATAAATTTAATGGGAATATTTGATAATAATAATATTGATGATGGACTAATTTATTTTCTATTCTTTTTATTTATTATTTCTCAGTTAAGTTTGATAGTGACATTTTTGTATCATGTCAATGTTGTGAAAAATTATAAAATAGTGGGTATTCTTGGGATATTTAGCAGTGTTCTTGGAGGCATATTAGTTTTAGTAGGAAATCATGAATCAAACGTCGAGAGTAACTCATCATATATGGAAATTCAATTAATTGAGCTAAAATCGTTACATGATAAAGGTATAATAACTAAGAACGAATATGAGATGAAAAGAAAAATGATTATTGAAAAGTCATGATCTAAGATGCATTATAGGTCTCCAACACCGTTATAACAAAACAGAAGTCATTTACCTTAGTGTCAAATCTTAATGTATACTTATATCTTACGTGATATAATAAGAGAGAAAGGAAAGGAGAGATTTGATGTTAGTTAAAATAATATTAAATAAACTTTCTTTTTCTAAACATATCATATTGATTATTTCATACACTAGTATTATTATATAGCTAGAGTGTAAAAAAAAGTATATAAATAAGGAGTATAAAATGGACAAAAAATTTATTAATTCTTTAAAAAAAATGTTTAAAAAAAGCCCAGTTCACAAAGAAGAGGCTACAGGAGGAACACTTAAAGTGAATGTTAAAATGATGGAAAAACATTTTAAAGCGGATGATTTAGTACGTTGTTCAATAGTATTAAAACATTTACTTGAAATCTATGGAACCCAAAAAAAGAAAAATCATCGTCTTAAAGGTAGAGAATTCGTTTACTTCATTTTAAGCAGTAAACATAAAGATCTTAAGAATTTAGGGTATAGTCATTGGAAGAAAATAAATAAGATAATTTATTTAAATCAATCCAAATCATATCCATATCATAAGCAGAACTTGAGCAAAGCAATGGATTTCTTTAAAAAGGAACTTAAAGGGATCGATTCCATTAATATGGAAATCGATAATTAAATCTAAAAGAAACAGAGAATGAACTTGTCAAGACTTAGTAGACACAAAATGATACATTTAGATAAAAACTAGTTCTTTGTGTCTTTTTCTATAATTTAGAAGTCATTACTGACTTCTTTTTTTGTAAATTGACAAGAATGTTTTTTAGTATGTTATAATGATTTTAGGTGATAAACGATGAAAGAAATAGTAATCGCAACAAAAAACGAACATAAGATAATTGAAATGAAGAAGATGCTAGAACCCCTAGGTTATAAAGTGTTAACTTTGTTTGATTTTGACGAGTTCCCAGAAATTATTGAAGATGGAAAAACTTTTAAAGCTAATGCTTTTAAGAAAGCAAAAGAGTTATCTGATTATCTAAATAAGATAGTATTAGCTGATGATTCAGGACTTGAAGTTATTGCTTTAAATAATGAGCCAGGAGTGTATTCTGCCAGGTACGCTGGGGATACAAGAAACTATGAAAAGAATAATGAGCTTCTTCTAAAAAACTTAAAAGGAAAAAGCGACCGTTCTGCTCGCTTTGTAACTTCAATGTGTTTGTATCACCCTAATAATGATCCTGTTTTCTTTGAAGATTATCTATATGGTGAAATCAGTGAAAAGCACGCTGGGAGCAATGGATTTGGATACGATCCCATTTTTTATGTACCAGAGTTAAATAAGAATTTAGCTGAAATAAGTTTAGAAGAAAAAAATAAAATAAGTCACCGAGGAAAGTGTTTGTTAAAATTAATTAATCATTTAAAAAGTAAATAACTAGTGTTATAATTTAAATAATAGAAAAGAAAAGAGGGTTATTATGTCAATAAAAGGAACACAAACTGAACAAAACCTACTTAAAGCTTTTGCTGGAGAATCACAAGCTAGAAATCGTTATACAATGTTTGCTAAAATAGCTAAAAAAGAAGGGTATGAACAAATTGCTGCGTTATTTTTGGAAACAGCTGCAAATGAATATGAACATGCTAAAATCTTTTTTAGACATTTAGAAGGTGGAGCTGTTGAGATTACTGCTACTTATCCCGCAGGAATTGAAGGATCAACAACTGAAAATCTATTAGCTGCTGCTGAAGGTGAATTTGAAGAGTGGGATGAATTATATCCAGAATTTGCTAGAATTGCTGCAAAAGAAGGGTTCCCAAAAATTGCTGCATCATTCAAAATGATTGCTAAAATCGAAAAAGAACATGAAGAAAGATATCGTAAATTATTAAGTAACATTGAAAAGGATATTGTCTTTGTTAGTGAAAAAGAAACAGCTTGGTTCTGCAGAAATTGTGGACATATTCATTTCGGAAAAAGAGCTCCGGGAATGTGCCCTGTTTGTTTGCATCCTAAAGCGTATTTTGAAAAAGTAAAAACTAATTATTAAAATTTATTAAGAGTAGAGAGCTATTTTCTCTACTCTTAATTTTTAAATATTGTTGATTTCATAGTATTTTTATAATAATTTGATATAATTATAAAGAAGAAGGTGATTTGATGAAAGTTGTTGTTTTCAGCGATGCACACGGTAATAAAACAATAATAGAAAGAATTATAAGTTTTAACCCTGATGCTGATTTTTTAGTTTCACTAGGTGATAGTGAACTTCCGATAAGTTTTTTAATGGATTTAGATATAATTGCTATTAAGGGTAATTATCCAAGAGATAGTGGATTTGTATTTGAAAGTACATTACAAGTAGGAAATAAAGAATTATTTTTAACTCATGGACATAAATATGGTGTTCATAAGTCACTTAAAAAATTACTGCAACATGCACTAGCAATTGAATGTGATATTGCTCTTTATGGTCATACACATGTTGCAAAGGTTGACAAAGTTGGAGATTTACTTTTAATAAATCCAGGAAGTATTCGTAATCCTAGATCAAAAATGGCTCCATCATATTTAATACTAAATATTACAGATGATTCTATTGAATATACATTCAAAGAAGCAGAAACAAATATTACGATTGAGAATATTTAATAAAGATAATTATTATAGAAAGTGAGGTAGTTGTATGATTGGTTATTTAGGACCAGAGAATTCTTTCACATATTTCGCAGCTGCGTCATTTTACGTTAAAAAAGAACTGGTTTCATATAAAAATATTTTTAAGCTATTTGAGGCTTTAAGAAATGATGAAGTGATTGGAATAGTTGTACCAATTGAAAATTCAATTGATGGATCTATTACTGAAGTACTAGATAAACTTACTGATTCTGATTTTCATATTAATCGTGAAATAGTAATGGATATTCAGTTATCTCTAATTTCTAAAAATCGTGATTTATCAAAAATAAAAAATATTATTTCTAATCCCCATGCTTTAGCAGAATGTCGTAATACACTAAGAAAGAAACTTGGCAAATTTAGAGAAGTAACTACAACTTCGACATCTGATGCTATTAAAAAGCTTGCTGATCTAGATGACAGTTATGGCGCAGTAGCATCTAAAAACGGTATCTCTAGTAGTTTAAATATATTACTTGAAAATGTTAGAGATAGTAAATATAACTCAACAAGATTTATCTTTATTACGAAGTCACTTGAAGTGATTGGCTTTCATAATAAAACATCAATTGTTTGTGCTTCTAAGACAAATAAACCAGGAGCGTTATATGATATCTTACATGAATTTGCGATTAGAAATATTGATTTAGCGAAAATTGAATCAAGACCAAGAAAAAGTGCTTTAGGAGAATATTTATTTTATTTAGATTTTTATGGTAATATTGATGATCCTTTGATAAAAGAAGCACTAGAGGTAATAAAGTATAAATCGGATTTACTGAGAATACTTGGTTCTTATTATTCTAAGAAAAAATAGAGCAATCTGCTCTATTTTTTAATTGATAAATGTATCTTTAAGTTCATAAGGTATTTTTAATACAATAGTTCCTTTTGGAGATATTCCCCCAAAGTTATTTTCATAACTACTGTATAGTATTTCATAGCTTGTAAATCCTGGAGGAATTGGTTTACTATAAACTGAACTGAAGTTAAATAATACAATAACAAGTTCTTTATCTTCACCATTTTCAAATATTCGGAAGAAACCATCTAGTCCCCCTTCTGAATATGCTTGATAATCTCCATACATTAAAGCCAAACTATTTGTTCTAGTTTCACCCATTGCAATATATGCATTTAGTAAAGAATCTGGAAGTGCTAATTGTTCACTAACTGTATCGACATATCGATCGGCGTAATCAGCATAGAGAGAATCATAATAAGTTCCCCATAAGAAGTTAGTTCTTGTTCCTAGCATTCCGATTTCATCACCATAATAGATATAGGGATTACCTGGTAAAAATAATAATGCTTCAGCTGCCATTCTTAGTTTATCATCATTATCTAAGATACTAGCAATTCTATCTTGATCATGATTTTTCAGGAATGGAGCATCAATATACTCCGTTGAATATTTTTCAATTTCATTATAAACCTGATCTAAAACAGAACTGTAGCTAGTTCCTAAATTCCCGTTAACTGCTGAAATTATATAATCACCAACTGCAAAGTTAAAAGTGCTAATTCCTGCTTCGTAATACTTACTATATGTATAATAACTATCCCAAACTTCACCAACAATATAGACATTAGAATTAGCAAGTAAACAATTATTTCTAAAATTTGTTAAGAGATCGATATTAGCTTGATGTGTATCACTAATACCAAGGTATTCATTATATCCATAAATATGAGCTATCGCATCCATTCGATATCCTTTTATACCTGTTTCTTCAAGCCACCATGTTCCAACATCATAAATATAATTAACTACTTCTGTATTTGTGAAGTTTAAATCTGGCATCCATTCTGAAAAATATCCTGCGAAGTATTTCCCATTTAAAGATGAATGAACAGAAAAAGTTGTTTTCTTTATGTAGGGATTACTAGATGGGTTCCACCAAATAGTTTGTCCCCAAGATCCTTTTGTTCCATATCTTGAATCAGTATTATCAATCCAAGTGAACCAATCATAATAGATACTACTTGTACCGTTTTTTAAAACATCTTGGAAAATATCATTATGAGCACCCATATGATTAATGACTAAATCGATAATAATATCAATACCAACTAACTCAGCTGCGCTTACTAATTCTTTAAAGTCAACCATTGTTCCATATTCATCATCAACATCATAATAATCATCAGTTTCATAGCCGTGGTCTGCGCGTGATTGCATCATTGGCATTAACCAAAGACCACCAACACCTAAACTTTTTAAATATGTTAAATTATCAATAATACCTTGGAAATCACCAATATTATCGCCATCACTATCAGCAAAACTTCTTACAAATATTTGATAATAAATTTTGTTGTTTAGATAGACTTGTGTATAATCAGTTCCACTAATGTTTTCATCTTGTAAAGTTATTATTCTTGTTGTATCAGACAAAAATAGATTGATACACTTATCTTGGTAAGGATCAAGTGCACAACTTTTTTCGATAATATTTATTGTTTTTATCAAAGTAAAGTTTCCATCGACTGTTTTGATGGTAATATCAACACTACCCTCACTAATTCCAAAAACATAACCATAGATATTGACAGTAGCAATTAAGGGATTGCTTGATGTAATAATTACATCTTTATTTAATGCATCACTTGGAGTGATGTTCCATTTTAATTTAATAAAATCATTTACATATAATTCATTTACTAAAGCACTTTCTTCAGTAAATGAAATATTAGTTACTGAAATAATGCATTTATCTTGAGTACTATCTTGTTCACAAGATAACTCGATAACATTAAGAATTATATCAACTGAGCCTTGTGTTCCAAAATTATCAGTAACAGTAATAGTTAGATTATATGTACCAACAGTATTTAAATCATATTCTCCGACTATTTCCAAAAATGGAGAGAGATTCATACCATCTTCATCAATTGCTTCGATAAAATTAAGATCTATATCATCTTCACCAAGAAGAATATCGATCTCATAATTATCTTCAATATTAAAAGTAATAGTTCTATCATCTTTAGAACAAGCACTTAATAAAAATATTAGAAATAAACTTAAGATAATTACTTTTCTCATAAAACCACTCTCATTTCTATCACATTATATCATATCATTATAAAAATAATAAGCAATATGTAACCATTTACTCACTTGTTTAATAACTCTATATAGTATATAATTTGTGATAATTACAATATAATTATTTTGTATTTAGGAGAGATTATATGAAAAATATTAAATTAGGATTATTACTTATTTTAACTTTGAGTATATTTATATTTTCAAATGTTCAAACTATTTTTGCTGGGAATGCTGATACCTTAGTAGTTCATTATCATCGATATGATGATCGAGAAGATGAGTTTGAACTATGGCTTTGGGCAGGTGCATTAGAAGGAAATAGTTATTCTTTTAATGGAACTGATAGTTATGGAGTTACAGCTACAGTTGACATTTCAAGTACTAACTTAGATGGATATAATAGTGTTGGAGTTATTGTTAGATCTATTGGAGGATGGACAGAAAGAGATGGCGAAATTGATCGTTTTATTGATATGACTAACCCTAATGGAAATGGAGAAGTTCATGTCTATCTATTACAAACAGAAGATTTTATTTCATATGTTTTAGAAGATACACCAAGTTGTAATAGAGATGTATTTAATGATCCTTATAACTGTGCACAAGTTATTGGAGTAAGATTATTAGATGCTTATTTTAATAATAGCTTAGATGTCTATTTTATGACAAGTGTTGTAGTGGATAGTTCAGATATTACAATTTTAAAAGAAGGAGTTTCAGTTTCATTTACTGGTTTTAGTAGTGGAACAAGTGGAACTCTAACAATAATAGGTGGAGTAGATGTTTCTAAAAAATATGAGATATCTATTGATTTAGGAACAGAAATTGTAACAAATATAATTAGATTTGGTGACGATTACGATTCTGTTGTTTTTAATAATGCTTATAACTATAATGGTGAATTAGGATTCTTATATAGTTCTACAGAAACAACATTTAAACTTTGGGCTCCTGTTTCAAGTGAGGTAGAACTTAATTTATATAGCGCAGGACACAGTGTTGCTTCTAGAGTTGATGGAGTAGATAATCCTTATCTTACAATTCCGATGGTATATCTTGAAAAAGGTGTTTGGGAAGTTACGGTGTTAGGAGATTTACATGGTGTTTACTATACATATAATGTCACGAATAGTGGATCAAAAGTAAGTGATATTCCAGATCCTTATGGACAAACTTTTGGGCTTAATGGTAAGAGAGCTATGGTTATTGATTTTGATCAAATAAATCCAATTGGTTGGGATATAGATACAGGAATTAATGGCTATACAAATATTAATGATTCAATTATTTATGAGCTTCATGTTCGCGATCTTACAACTCAAGATTCTTGGGGAGGACCTAGTGAGTATAGTGGAACATATATGGGGTTTACTGTAAGTGGGACAACATTTACAAATCCTTATAATGATATAACAGTAACAACAGGATTAGATCATTTAGTAGAACTTGGAATTACCCATGTTCATTTATTACCAACATATGATCAAGACTCATGGAATGATGAAAACAATTTTGTTTTTAACTGGGGATATAATCCAGAACATTATAATAGTCCTGAAGGGGGATACTCAACTAATCCATTTGATGGATCAGTTAGAGTTAATGAATATAAACAAATGGTAATGGCATTACATGATAACGGTATAAACGTTATTTTAGATGTTGTTTATAATCATACCGGTAATGGTTCAGCTTATTGTTTTAATAAGATTGTTCCAGATTACTTTTTTAGATTAAATCCAGACGGATCATATAGTAATGGTAGTGGTGTAGGTAACGAAACTGCGAGTGAAAGATATATGGTTTCTAAGTATATTGTTGATTCAGTTAAAATGTGGGCAGAAGAATATCATATTGATGGATTTAGATTTGATTTAATGGCTATTCATGATGTTGCTACTATGAATACACTTGCTAGTGAACTTGAATTAATTGATGAAGATATTTTTGTTTATGGTGAACCTTGGGGTGGTGGAACAATCGCCTTAGATTATAATTTACAAGCTGGGAAAAATAATTTAACTAATATGCCACTAATATCAGCTTTTAATGATGGATTTAGAGACGCTATTAAAGGTTCTACTTGGGATGCAAATGGAGCTGGATATGTTACAAATAGTGCCGGTATAGCTGGTGTTAAATATGGAATATCAGGTAGTGATAATTGGGGATTAACTTCTTCTCAAACAATTAACTATGTTTCCGCTCACGATAATTTAACACTTTATGACAAATTACTCGCTACTAATTCAGCATCTGGATATACAGAAGAAGTTGATTATCAAGCCAGACTTGCTAATTCGATAATAATGTTTAGTCAAGGAGTTCCATTTTTACATGCTGGAGTTGATTTCTTGAGAACTAAAGGTGGAAATCATAATAGCTATGATGCTAGTGATTTAGTAAATCAATTAAACTGGGTTCGCAAATCAACAAACATTGAATCTTTTGAATATTACAAAGGTATTATTGAGATTAGAAAAGCATATGAATCATTTAAAATGACTGATGAAAGTGATATAGCAGCAAACCTAACATTCCTTAATCCTGAAGGATATGGAATGATTGGTTACAATTTAACAAAAAACAATGAAGATATATTGGTCTATCATAATGGTGGGAAATATACAAATGATGTTAGTTTGCCAGCTGGAGCTTGGATGTTGATAAGTGATCAAGATAAAGCAGGGCTTGTTAGTTTAGGAACATTTGCCGTTAGATATCCAATTGAAAAAGCTGAAACTCTTGTTTTTGTAAAAGGCCATGTTGAAGATATAATTGATTCTCCATTCCATTCCCCAGAGATTACAAACATTATTGGGGTTATGTTTGAAGGAGGAGAATTTGTTTTAGGTTCAAATACTGAAATTGCCGAATATCAAATTAATAATGGAGAGTATATTGTTTTAGATACTCCTTCAACATTCGTAAAGATATCAGATTTAGTAGTTGGTGATTACGAGTTTAGAGTAAAAGATATTTATGGTGGAATATCTGATATATTTTCCTTAACAGTTTTAGAAAATACAACAACAGAATTGACATGTGAAGAAGACCCAACACAAGATAAATGTCAAGTAGATCCTCTTACATGTGAAGAAGATCCAACACAAGATAAATGCCAAACAGAACCTCCAACGTGTGATGAGGATCCAACACAAGATAGATGTCAAGAAGAACCTGTGGATGAAAATAAAACGGTAATTATTGTAATTGCAATTACAACTGGAGTTGGAGGATTAGGGGCAGGTTTATATTTTATTAGAAAACTATTATTATAAAAAATAGTGCGAATTTATTCGTGCTTTTTTTATAATATTTTTTACAAATTTGAAAACGATTACAGCTATAATTATTAAGAAAATATATTCCTTATTTTCGGACTTGCAAGTGCTTATTTTCCCCTTTGAATGTAGACTTTTTTTTGTGGTAACGCTACCATCTTTTGTAAATCTTTTGACTATTTAATTCAAAAAATGTAGAATTATATATATAGTTATGAAAGCGTTTTAAAAAAATTTTTAGGAGGAATATGAATGAGAAAAATTTTGAATTTTGCACTTATTTTTACACTTTCTGTTTTGTTTGTAGGATTCAGTTTTACGAATGTTGTAGCTGAAGCGACAGAAGATGTGACAATTACTATTCATGTCCATCAATATGATGGTGTTTATACAAACACAGGAGCCGGAATTTGGGATGGCATAACCTGGAATGGTTGGGGCGATCTTGTTGATTCGACTGACGATTTTGGTGGTGTGATTGTAAAAGAGTACACAGCTGCAGAAATTAATGCAGTTAATGCTGAAATACAGTTTGAGCTTACTAGTGAAAGCACTAGTGATGACGATACAATAGCTCAAGCTAATTACTTGTCACCGGGGGAAGGGAAAATAATGTTAGATGTTTCTTCTTTAAAAGATGGAAGCATTACTAACTTAGAAGTATACTACGTTGAAGGTGCTACTGGATTCGTAGAAGCTGTTACAGATAAAGGATTATTATTTATTGTTTATGCTAATCCTATTGTTGCAGCTGATGCAACTGTCTATGATGGTTGGGATATGTGGTCTTGGTTTGGTGCAGGAGATGGTATTGCAACTGATTTCAATCAAGATATGGTTTTAAAAGCAGGGGAATATGAAATTCCTGCTAAACTTGCAATTATTGAAGTTGCAGCTGATATAGCTGATGACACTGGATTCTTATTTAGAACTGGTGGAAACAGTTGGACAAGCCAAACATCGGATGTTGAATATGATAATACTGATATCCGTGGATCAGGGGCAGATGTTATTTATTTTGAAGCGGGCGTTAATGCTGATTACACTGATGGAAGTTTATTCTTAACTAGTGTTGCAACTGCTTATGATTTAAATGCCGGAAACAGATTTATGAGTGGAACAATTGTTTCTACTCCAACGGCTGTAAAAGTTGAATTCTTAATGCCTAAGAATCCAATTTCTTATGACTTATCTAGATTTAAAATTGTTGATATTCTAGGTGCTAATGTACCAATTGAATCTGTAACAATTGGAAGTATGGCTGGTCTTGGATCATACACTTCAGATACAACTTGTGGTGCGGGTGAAAACATGTTTGTTCTTTATGTTACTTCTTCACTAGACCATTCATTACTTGGTATTGTGGGAAGTTTACAAGGTTGGGACATTGAAACTTCTATAGCATCAACAAAAGATGATGTTAATGGAAATGCTGTATTTGAAATTTGTACTACTGAAACTAGTGGTAAATTTAAACTTGTTTATGATCCTGATGGAGATGGATTTGATGATTCTTGGAATCAAGAATTAGATCCTCATATTACATTAGAAGATCAAGAATTTGATTTTGAAGGTGAAACAACTGTTTATTATTATATTAATGTTTCAGACATTCAAGTAGGAACTTATACTCAAGAAGTATTTCCTGATGACGCTGAAAGACATATTGTTGTATATGTTGATTCAGCATTAGATCATACTAAACTTGGTATCGTTGGAGATGTTCAAGAAAATGCTTGGACTCCAGCTGAAGCGATTACTTCGACTCAAGATGACGCAATGGGGTACGCTGTATTCGAGTTTGTAATTTTGGGAGCTACCGGAACATTTAAAGTTTTATTTGATAATAGTGATGATGGATTTGATTGGGGAGATGCAGAAGTAACTCCAGATGATCAATCATTTGATATGGGAAGCGAGTATTCATTAATTTTATTTATTGATGAATTAACACCAACTGCCGAAGTTGTTGATTTAGGAACTGGACATGATGTTGGTGCTTATACTCAAGAAGTATTCCCTACAGTAAAAGAAAATTATGTTAGAATCTATGTTGATTCAGCTGCCGATCATACTAAAATTGGTATTGTTGGAACATTAAATGGCTGGGATCAAGTAAATGCAGTTACTTCTACAGGAGATGACAGTAATGGATTTGCCGTATTTGAATTCGCAATTACTGATACTACTGGAGCATTTAAAGTGTTAATTGATAATAGTGATGATGGATTTGATTGGGGAGATTCAATTCATGGATCTGATCAATTGTTCGACATGGGAACTGATGATGAAATCTACTTATTTGTAGATGAAACTTCACCTGATGTTGAAGTTGTAATTATTGGTAGTGGACATGACGTTGGTACTTATACACAAACTGTTACACCAGTTAATGTATCTGAAAACTACGTTAGAATTTATGTTGATTCAGCTGCCGATCATACTAAAATTGGTATTGTTGGGACATTAAATGGCTGGAACGACGTAGGAGCTATTACATCTACAGGAGATGACAGTAATGGACTCGCTGTATTTGAATTTGTAACTACTGATACTACTGGAGCATTCAAAGTATTAATTGATGCTGATGATAATGGATTTACATGGGCAGATTCAATTCATGGATCTAATCAATTATTTGATATGGGAACTGATACTGAAATCTATTTATTTGTAGATGAAACATCACCTGATGTTCAAGTTCTTACATTAGGATCAGGTCATACGATTGGTTCTTATACACATGCAGTTACACCTGTAAATAATTATTTAGTTATTTATCTTGATTCTGCATTAGATCATACAAAAATTGGTATTGTAGGAGATATGCAAACAACTGCATGGGATCCTGCATCTGCAATTACATCTTCAGGAGATGATGCAAATGGATTAGCTGTATTTGAAGTTGATACAACTGCTCTTTCTGGAGGATTTAAAATTATATTTGATAACGATGATAATGGGTTTAACTGGGGAGATACAGAAATAACTCCGGCTGATCAAGCATTTGATTTTGATGGAGAAACTGAGTTATCATTATTTATAGATGAAGCATCACCTACAGCTGAGATTGTTATTGCAGCTACTGGACCTGCTGTTGGAACTTATACAGCTACACTTACTCCAGTTAACGTAGATGAAAAATATGTTGTAATCTATGTAGATTCAGCATTAGATCATTCATTACTTAGACTTGTTGGAGATATGCAAGGATGGGATATTGATAATCCAATTTCGTCTACCGGAGATAGTTCAACTGGACTTGCTGTATTTGAATTTGTAACTACAGGAACAACAGGTGAATTTAAAATTATGTTTGATACATCTGATGATGGATTAACTTGGGATAACGTAGATGATGTTCAAATTACACCAAGTAATCAAGCTTATAATTTAGGTACTGAAATGGAGTTATCTTTATATGTTGATGAAAGTGATCCAACTGTCGAAGTTGTTATCGCAAGTTCAGGACATAATACAGGTACATTTACACAAACAGTAATACCTGATGTAAAAGAATCATATGTCTTAATATATGTTGATTCTGCATTAGATCATTCTTTATTAGGACTTGTCGGAGATGTTCAAGGTTGGGATATTAACAATCCAATTATGTCAACTCAAGACGATGTTAATGGATACGCAGTATTTGAAATTGCAATTGTGGGAAGCACAGGAACATTTAAAATATTATTTGATACTTCAGGAGACGGATTTGCATGGGATAATGCAGATGACGTTGAAGTAACTACAGAAGATCAATCATTTGATATGGGTGATGATGATTCAATAATTCTATTTATTGATGAATTAGATCCTACAGCTGTAGTTGTTGATTTAGGAACTGAACATGATGTTAAATCTTATACTCAAGAAGTATTTCCTAAAGAAGCACAAAAATATGTTGTTATATATGTAGATTCAGCATTAGATCATACTAAACTTGGTCTAGTTGGAACTATTCAAGGTTGGGATGTTGTAAATCCAATATTATCAACAAAAGATGATAGTTATGGACAAGCAATATTTGAATTTGTTATTGATGGAAGTACAGGATCATTTAAAATTTTATTTGATAATGACGACAATGGATTTAATTGGGGAGACACAGAAATTACGACATCTGATCAAGCATTTGATATGGGTGAAGATGATTCAATAATCTTATTTGTTGATGAATTAGATCCTACTGTACAAGTAGTAGTTCTTGGTTCAGAAATAACTGATTTAAGTACAGCAATGGTTACTTTGAACTTAGTTACTGCGAATGAACTTCAGTATGGTGAAGTATTCTATATTCAATATACAGATGCTTTAGCTACAGGTACAGAAGATGCAGTAGTTATTGAATCTGAAGAACTTACATTTGATGTAAGTAATAACTTTGTTGCACCTGTTGTAATTGATGAAACTGGTACTTACGCAATTTCTCCAACAAGTATTTTAGTTGCATTCGAAAATGGTACATTACCAATGTCTGGATTAGAATTACAAGATTCAACAGGTACTGTTATTGATTTTGCAACATATGAATATACAAATGGAGCTATTGGTGATTTTACAAGTCAATTAACTTGCGCAGCAAATGAAAACAAATTAACTGTTCATGTTAACTTATTTGAAGCTAATCCAATCTCTTTATCACAAATTAGATTAGTTGGAGATGTTCAAGGATGGGATATCGGAAATACTGTTCCATCTATCGGAATTGATTCTAATGGAAACTATGTAATTCAATTATGTGTTTCGGATTCAACAACAAGTGGAACATTCAAAATTAAATATGATAAGGATCTTGATGGAATTACTTGGGATTCAGTATTAGACCCAGAAATTACTCCAGGAGATATTGGATTTAATTTTGATGGAGATACACATGTTTATGTTGAAGAAGGCGGAAACGCTGCTGGATCAGTAAATCATTCAATTACTTTACTTGAAGCTAATAAACTAGATGTAACTGAAACATATCGATTAGTATTTACTGATGAAAATGGATTTATTGTTTATATTAATCTTGATATTGATAATGAAGCACCAGAATTATTTGATTCAGTAGTTCCGGATGTAGTATTTGAAATTGATGAAGGTGAAACTTTTGATATTATGGATTATTTCACTCAATTACAATTTGTAGATAACCGTGATGGTGAAATTGATTATGAAATTACTACTAGCTTAGATACTAGTACACCAGGTGTACAAACAGTAATTATTACAGCAACTGATGCTTGGATGAATGTAACAACAAGTTCATTTGTATTTACAGTTTTAGATATTACTGCTCCAGTCTTTACTGCAGATGATACTTTAACTTATACAGCAGGAGACACTGAACCTGATTGGGCAACATTCGCTTCAGTTAATGAAGGTACTATAACAATAGATGAATCACAAGTTAATATGGCAAATGCTGGTTCATTCTATGTAATTTATACTGCAACTGATGATGCAGGTAATACATCAACATACAGCTTAGAAGTAGTTATCGAAGCTGCTGCTGAAACTCCAGCTTTAAGTCCAGGAGCAATCGTTGGTATTGTTGTTGGTGGAGTAGCAGTTGTTGGTGGAGGAATATTATTCTTTCTTAAGAAACCATTTTAGTAGGAGGTAAAAAAATATGAGAAAAATATTATTAATTGCCGTTACTATGGTATTTGCAATTGTGTTTGTTGGGTGTAGCACAGATACTACACCTCCAACGATTGCTGGTATTGTAGAAAATGGAACATTAGAAGTGAAACTAAATGCATCTGGAATTTCTTTAGAAGGAATTTCAGCTGTGGATAAAGATGGAAATGCTGTTGATGTAAAAATCACTGGTAGTTACGATTTAACTACTATCGGTGAATATGACATTGTACTTAGTGCTACTGATGATTCTGGATTCAAAGTAAGTTTAAATGTTATTTTGGTAGTACTGGCTTTAACTTGTGAAGAAGATCCTACACAAGATATTTGTAAAACAGAACTTGATAAAGCCCGTGAACTATATGAAGGTACAATTTACAATGTGGATAAGAACAGTGATGGAACACCAGATTGGCAAGTGGATACTATTGATTTAGAAATGGGATTCAGCTATTATGGTGACGTTGATGAAGATAACGCTATTTGGAAAAATGTTCTTGAGTTCATGGAAAAATATCCAAATATAAATGTAACTCGTAATCCACTTTACTCAAGTGGTTGGGAAAATGGTGATGATGGTTTATTGTTAATTCAAGAAAACGCATTATTAGAAGGAACTTTACCTGATATTTTCTTCAATCCTAAAGGCGCTGAAACATATGATAAAGGTATGACTATTGATTTATGGCCATACATTAAAACTGATGAAGAAGCTCAATTCATTACACCAAATGCAGTATCTGGTATGATGACTTATGATAACCTTGAAATGTGGGGTATCCCATGGCAAGGTGTTGGACCAATTGTAGCTGTTAATACAGGCTTATTAGAAACTCTTGGTATTGATGCTCCATCATACGATTGGACATATGCTGAATATGAAGAAATCCGTAATGAAGTTGGATTAATCACTAACGCAGGGCAATGTGTATTCCCTGGTGTAATTGATTTTTCAATTCAAGGTTCTAATTATTTCGATAGTGTCCCAAATGGATATAAAGGATATAACACTATTACACAAAGATTTGATTTTGCTAATGCTACTAATTATGGAGCTTGGCTTGAAAGTGTTGCTACAGAAGCAAAACAAGGATGGCATTTCTATGATTTACTTGAAGCAGATCGCGAAACACTTTGTCCAGATGTAACTGATTCATGGACAGATGGTGTACGTGCAATTAACACAATTTACTTATGGGCATTCAATGCATCTGTTAATACAATGGTAGATAAAGGACAAACAATTGATATTTATCCTTATCCAATTGCACCTGAAGGTGGACAAACTGCTACTTATACTTATCATGATTATTATAGTATTTCAAAAGTACTAGAAGAAGATAGAGTAAAAGCAGAAGCTGCATTCCAATTAGTTAAATGGTTAACATTTGGTGAAGAAGGTCTCGAAAGTAGATGGGACATGGTTTATGCTGCTGATCCTGTTAGCTTTACAGATGGAACTTTATATTTAATGGATTATATTCAAGGATGGCCAATTACTAGTAATCCTGCAGTTATGGCAATGCATCCACTAGTAAAAGGATTTGATAGTAATTCAGTATTGGCTCGTTATAATTTTGATGCATTCCGAAACGTAGCGTTCCAGTATCAAATGTCAAATGCAAACCCTTATCCACGTCAAATACCGGCGTTCGCGTCAGTAGCAAATGCATTTGATCCTTGGAGTATTAAGGATGAAATGAGAGATGAGAGTTTAAGCTGGGTTGACATTGCACCAGAAAGAGAATTAACATTAAATGAAGAAATTGTAAGATATTTACAATACTACATTGGCGTAAATAAATAATTAGAAAATACTAGAAATTAACCAATAACTCTTCACCTTCTGAAGGGTTATTGGTTTGTTAGTATTGAAGGGAGAATAAAAATGTATAGAAAAATTTTAATAATTGTTCTATTATTTTCATTGATATTCGGAGACAAAGTGTTGTCACATTTTCATAACGTGGCAAGCGCTAATAGTATTTTAGAAGAAGTAGCAAATGTTAAGTTTGAAAGTATTGTTGATTCTAGTTCTGCTTATTTAGAAGGATATGACGAAAGTAATAATTACTATGGTGTTTATAATTATTGGCAAGAATTAAACATTTTATCACCTAGTGATGTTTATTTAATTAATGTTGAAGATATAGTGGGAGGAGAAGAAATCTCGCCTTATTATAGTCGAGGATATAATCGTGAGACAATAAAAGTTACTCCTAAAGATGAAATCACTTTTACAGTAAATGTGTCTGAAGAGGGACTTTATGAGTTATATTTAAATTATTATCTATTAGAAGAAACATTACTTAGACCAACACTTACATTTAAAGTAAATGATATTGTTCAATATAATGAAATGTACAATTTAGAAATACCATTAAAGTGGGAAGTTGATTCAGAAAAGCTGTTTGATCGATTTGGTGATGAAATAACTCCAGATAGTTCTTTATTTCAAGAATGGAGTGTTTTTGCTTTATCCGATCCAAACTATTTTTTCAATGAGCCTCTTAAATTTTTCTTACAAGCTGGAGAAAACGAATTATCAATTATAATAAATGAAGGGTATATTTTGTTAGGGGATATAGAAATAGGAAACCTATCTTCTGATATTCCTAGTTATTCTGAATACCTTTCTTCATTAGAAACTTCTTCAAAAGCTGATTCTTTATTAGTAATTGATGCTGAAAGATATACATATGAAAGCAAACAAAATATTAGAGCTAAGTTTCAAAGAAATCCTGGACTTACACCATATTCTTACAAGAATCGTGTTTTAAATGTGGTAGATCAATCATCTTATCGTAAGAGTGGAGATAGTATAACGTATATATTTGAAATTGCAGAAACAGG
Source organism: Mycoplasmatota bacterium (assembly GCA_030600605.1). Lineage (GTDB taxonomy): Bacteria > Bacillota_I > Bacilli_A > Izemoplasmatales > Izemoplasmataceae > JAFGXW01. Next base: position 45,158 of record JAUVLT010000002.1, on the reverse strand, counting down.
TATTTATAACCTTTCTTTAAAATATCTTCAAAGTGAAAATGAAGATCTCTCAACTAGTCGCCGTATATTAATTGATGGCGATATTTTGTTTGAGGATTTAAAAAATTATGATTTTCCTTATTCAAGAAATTATCGAAATGAAACATTGCATCTTGATGGTGAAGCATTTGAGTTTTATTTTACAGCTGGAACACATTCACTAACGCTTACCGCAGTAAATGAAGATGTTGATGATGTATACCATCAATTGGTAGAAGTATTAAGTGATATTAATGATTTAGCACGCGAAGTTAACAAAATTACTGGTGGATTAACTGACAGATATCGTAACTACAAACTTGATGTCTATATTCCAAATATTGTAGGAGAACTAACTAGACAAAGAGACGAAATAATTGATAGTAGAAACCAGTTAATTGAAATATATGAATCTGATGACATGGCGATAATTACTGAATTAAATATTGCTATTAAATATATGAATCAATTTATTGAGGATCCTGATGAAATACCACCATATCAATCTAGATATAATGTTGGAGATACATCCATTTATGGACGTATCAATATTATATTACCGAGCTTAATTGATAATCCACTTCAATTAGATTCGATTTATATTCATGGTGAAAATATCGAATTACCTAAACCTAATGTCAATATTTTTATAAGAAGTTGGGAAGGAATAAGAGCATTTGTTTATTCGTTTTTTGATCCAAAATATAACGATGCTTCTATTACCGATGAAGAAACTGTTGAAATATGGGTTAGAAATTCAAGATTATATATTGAAGTAATGCAAAGAATGATTGATGAGGAATTCACATCAGAAACTGGAGTGAAAGTTCAATTATCAGTCATGCCTGATGAAAATAAAATAGTTCTTGCGAATGCTGCAGGCACTACACCTGATGCTGCAATGGGATTAAGTGTTACAAGGCCTTTTGAATTCGCTTTAAGAGGAATAGTAACTGATCTTTCTGAATTTGATGGATTTTATGATTTATCAGCTGAATTCAATGAAAATTCTTTTATACCTTTTGTATATGAAGGAGGAATTTATTCTATTCCTGAAACTCAAGATGTTAAATTACTATTTTATCGAAAAGATATTTTAGAATTTTTAGGTGTTGAGCCACCTGAAACATGGGAAGAAGTAGTTAGTTTAATTCCTGTAATGCAAAAGTATAATTATTATTTTTATACTCCACTAGGTGGAGATAATGCTTTTAAAACATTTGGAGAAACGACACCATTTATTTATCAATATGGTGGAGTTTTATATAATGAAACTGGAGATAAAACAATTATTAATGAAGATGGATCGTATGATGCATTTGAATTTATGACAGATTTGTTTAGTGTTTATAATGTACCAATTACGACATCAAGATTTTTCCAAAAGTTTAGAGATGGACAAGTTCCTCTTGGTATAGGGGACGGAAATATGTATATTCAATTAAAATATGCTGCTCCTGAACTTGCGGGACAATGGGGAGTAATGCCTATTCCTGGTATTGAAACTGATAAAGATGAAACAACATGTCCTGGACCACTAACTGGTGACAGATGTATCGAAAGATGGGATCCAACTTATGGGACTAGTAGTATAATTTTTTCAGATTCATCAAAACAAGATCTAGCATGGGAATATTTTGCTTGGTGGTTTAGTAAAGATGTACAAAGTGATTTTACATATCAACTTCAGTCTTTACTTGGAGATGAATTCTTGTATATGACTGCAAATATTGAAGCATTTAAAACAAGTGCTTGGCCAAGTGACTCGAAATATGAAGTATTAGAACAATGGAACTGGGTTCGAACAACAGGACGAGTTCCTGGTGATTATTTACTTGAACGAGAACTTAGTAACGCTTGGAACAAAGTTGTAAACGATGGAGTAAATCCACGTGTGGCAATTGATGATGCGGTTATAATTATAAACAGGGAACTTAAAAGAAAATTAACTGAGTTTGGATATTATGAAGATGGAGTTATGGTGGAACCATATATTGTTCCTACTTATGAGAATATTCATCTGTGGCTAGGAGGTAATGATGATGAAGAGTAAAGGATTTAAAAGATTACTACAATCACCTTACTTATTCATTGCACCTTATGCTATCTTATTTATATTGGTAATTGCTTTACCAGTACTTGTAGCTATGGGACTTAGTTTTACGTCTTTTAATACAATTGAAACACCAACATTTATTGGACTAAAAAACTATGTGGATATTTTTACAGGTGATACAGTATTTTTACAAAATGCTGTTTCAAATACTATCTTATTTAGTGTTGTTGTTGGACCTATTGGTTATATGATGGCCTTCTTCCTTGCATGGATGTTAGCACAAGTACCACATAAAGCTAGAACTATTTATGCCGTAATTATTTATTCACCATCTATTACAGGACCAATTATGATGGCCTTTGTATGGAGAATAATCTTTAGTGGTGATGAAACAGGATATATCAATAGTATGTTAATAAATATGTTTAGTATTGATTCACCAATTCAATTTTTACAAGATGCTGATTACCTATTTCCGATTATGATTATCGTATCATTATGGGGAAGTATGGGACTTGGATTTTTAGCAATGCTCGCTGGTATTTTAAATATTGATCGTAGTTTATATGAAGCAGCTGCGATTGATGGGATGAGAAACAGATGGCAAGAAATATTTTACATTACTATTCCATCTATAAAACCACAAATGTTATTTGGAGCAGTTATGAGTATTATTGGTACTTTTAATGCTGCTGGATTGGCATCTGCTTTATCGGGTGGGGGAACCCCACCACAATATGCTGGCTGGCTTATCGTAGACCATGCGAATGATTTTGGGTTTACGAGATTTGAAATGGGATATGCTTCTGCAGTAACTGTAATTTTACTAGTTATTGTTCTTTTGTTTAATAAAATAGCATATCGATTATTTGGAGAGAGGGGTTAGATATTATGGCAAAATCAGGTATAACATTTAATCCAGATCGTTTTCATAAAAATCAATGGCGATTTCATGCATTCTTAATTGTATTATCTTTATTTATGGGATCACCAATAGTGTTCATTTTTAATCATGCATTTAAGCCTTTTAGTGAGTTATTTGCATATCCACCAACATTTTTTGTTCGAAGACCTACTACTGAAAACTTTTCAAGGTTAATAAGATTTTCGAGTGAATCAGGTATTCCAATAAGTAGATATATTTTTAATAGTGTAATAACAACTGCAGCTGTGATAGTTGCATCATTAATTATTAGTAGTTTGGCAGCCTTTGCTTTATCTAAGTTAGAATTTAAAGGTAAAATAGTGCTAAATAAAATTAATACATATAGTTTGATGTTTGTTCCAATCGCTGTGATGATTCCACGTTTCCTAGTTTTAATTAATATTGGAATATATAACACTTACTTTGCACATATTATTCCTTTATTAGCTATGCCTGTGGGAATCTTTTTAATCAAACAATTTATGGATACATCAGTTCCAAAGGAATTGATTGAAGCAGCAAAAATTGATGGGGCTGGTAACTGGAGAGTTTACTGGAGTATTGCCCTTCCATTAGTTAAGCCAGCAATTGTTACAGTAGCAATTTTAGCTTTCCAAATTGCTTGGGCTAATACTGAGGGATCAAATTTATTTGTCGATAAAGAATCTTTAAGAACATTACCGTTTTATATGTCAACTGTGATAAGTCAGCAAGGAAACATCGTAGTTACTGCCGGTGTTGGTGCTGCCGCACAACTTATAATGTTCATACCAAATATAATTATTTTCATAATTATGCAAAATAAAGTAATGGCCTCAATGGCTCATTCGGGTATTAAGTAATGAAAGGTTTTGTTAACCAAGCAGTAGCGATGTTATTATTCTTTACAGTTATTTTACTTGTTGTTTTCTCATCTACTAAAGGTGTATTAGCAAGTACAGCACCATATTATACATATACAACTGATAATGAAGATGGATGGGTTAGAACAAGTGATGCTTATACTCCTGAAGGTCAAATACTTGATGCGGGAGGAGTAGCTTTTAAGACACTTGAATATGTTTATGTAGATCATGAGGATTATGTATATATTACTGATTCTGGACATGCGAAAGTGTTTATCTTTGATCAAGATTTGAATTTTATTGATACAATTGAATACTTTGAATCTAGTGTTGGAGAAAAAGATGGGTTTAATGCTGTTAATAGTGTTTTTGTAACTGAAGATAAAATCTATGTTCCAGATAGTTTTCGTAAAAGTATCTTCATTTTTGATCGAGAGGAAGCACTTAGTCGTGCTCCACAATACTATTTATGGCTAGATGATGTTGATCTATCTGACACTTTGACGACTGGTGATCTTTTTTACAGTAGTAAAAATGTTAGTGGTGTTGATACACCTACAGGGTCTCCGGTTTATGAAATTGAAATAACAGGACAAACAGATTCAGGTAGAGATATTATATTATTTAAAGATTATGAAACAAAAGAACCACTATTTGAAAAGATAGATAAAAACGATATGATTGGTAGAATTCTTTCTTGGGTAACAGCAGATTATGATAATAAAACATTATTGAAACATACTATATATGCTCAAAAAAATGTACCAATTCAAATAATAAAAACACCTACAGCTCCAGTATTTCAAGAAGGGTATACTTTTGCGCCTAAAAAGGTAGTTGTTGATACTAGAGGAAATATGTATATCGTAGGAGCACAGTCTAGTAATGGACTAATAATGCTGAATTACGAAGGAGAGTTTCTAACATTTTTTGGTGGTAATCCACTTAGAACTCCAATACTGGATCAAATAAGATCACTTATTTTAACTGAGGTACAGAAAAAACAATTAAGAACAGAATCACAAATTGATGTCGATTTTGTCAGTAGTGTAGCTATTGATGAAAAGGGGTTTATTTATACTGTTACATCAACTTTGGAAGATAATGTAATAAAGAAATTTAATGTATCGGGTAAAAACTATTTTAGTCAAGATGCAGTTGGATGGATTGGTGCAGTTGATCTTTGGGTTGGAAATTATGGTAATGTAATTGTGGTAGAAGAATTCGGATGGATTAATGAATATAATTCAAATGGACAATTAATCTTTAGTTTCAGTGTCAGTGATCGAGGAATTGATCGAGAAGGGTTATTGAGTTTACCAAAAAGTATTGCTATAAACTCATCTGATAGTCTATTTGTTATTGATCAAGGTAATAAATTATTACAAGTATATGAACCCACATTGTTTACTGATGCAGTTCATACGGCTTTACAAGCGTATCAGGATGGTGATGAGGTCTTAGCACAAGAAAACTGGAGTTATTCACTTGAATATACTACTGTATTTGATTTGGCTCATATTGGTCTTGGAGATGCTTATGTTCGTCAAGAAGATTATGAAACAGCTTTAGTTGAGTATACTTATGCATCTTACAAAGACGGAATATCAGATACATATTGGCAAGTAAGACAAGATTGGATGGAACAAAATCTTGAAACTGTTTTTGCTACTTTATTAGGATTGATTGTTTTAAGATGGATTTTAAAATTCTTTAATAAGAAATATCATTATACTAAAATACTTGGTAAAAAATTCACGAAGATAAGAGAAAAAAGTCAAGTAATTGATGAACTAAGTTATATTCCGACTTTTATTAAACATCCATTAGATGGGTACTATATAATAAAACAAAATGAGCGGGTATCAGTTAAGACTGCAAGTGTTATTTATCTGGCATTAGCAGCAATATTTGTTATGTATTATAAAATAACAAATGTAATTTTCTTAGATCAAATTAATGTAAATATTTTATATGAACTAATTATCTTAGGAAGTATATTAATACTTTGGGTAATTGCTAATTACTTTGTTTGTTTAATAAATGATGGAGAAGGATCGTTCAAAAATGTTTATGTTTCTACTGCAATGAGTTTTACACCAATATTATTTATTGCTCCAATACTTATTATTATTAGTAATGTCTTAACATATCAAGAAGCTGTATTTTATAGTGTCCCATTTACTTTCACTTTTATATGGGTAGCTATTTACTTTTTCTTCATGATTAAAGAAATTCATAATTATGAAGTAGGAGAAACAGTTGGAATTATCTTTAAAAGTATGTTCACAATGTTGATTATGGGAATCTTCATCTTTGTTGTGTACTCATTGAATAGTCAAATTTTTACTGTTTCGACTGAAATAGTTAGGGAGATGTTTGAAAGATGATAAAAAAAGCATTGTTACTTGGGGCTATTCCCCTAACTATCTTAATGATAATCGTGTTGGTTCAAACTGTATCAGCAAAGGATATTGATTACGAGTTAAGATATGGAAATGATTTAGACAGTAGTGATTACTATTCTAACTCATACATTGAAGTTCCTAATAAAGAAGAACTAACTTATAATATAGTGATTCCGCCTTCTTTTGAATTGAAAGCAGAAGATGATAAATTACAGTTATACTTAGAAGAAGAAACACTGGCAATTGCGGTAAGAGTAAAAGCTAATGGATATGTTTATTCATCATATAATTTTGCTGATGGATTCTATTCGGAAAGTGATTCAGTTGTTAATCCTATTAAGTCTGGAGTAACACTTGAACTTTATAAAGAAACTACACCAACATCTCAATCATATTTAGATACAAGAGAAGTATTTGATGATCAAGGGGCAAAAGATGTAAGAGTTGCTACCGCTAATATTGTTGATATTTCAAATGGATTTAAGGCTGAAATAGATTTTGATTTTTCAGAAATTATGATAAAATTTGATTTAATTGTATCAATAGAGGATGGAACATTGATTGTTGATATTCCAGCCGAATCAATAAAGGAATACAATCCGAATATTTGGGATTCATCAGAACAATACTATATTTTGAGAAATATAGTTGTTTTCCCATATTTTGGTTCAACTAAATCTGAAACAGATGGTTATGTTGTTATACCTGATGGAAGTGGAGCACTTATTTCACTAGAATCATCACCAGATATTAAAGCATCATTTTCATTAGATGTTTATGGATCTGACTTAGGTTATATGTCACAATCATTTAGAACTAGAGCGCTGAGTGTTAAGCCTATTTCACGTGTTACTATGCCAGTTTACGGGGTGGTTCATGATGTTGATAATACAGGGTTCTTAGTTGTTAGTGAATCCGGTGCAAATTACGCAATATTTAATTTTAAATCAACGGGATTAATAAATGATTATTATAATAGTTATTTTAGTTATCGTTACCGTGAATCATACGAACAATATCAATCACGAGCAAATGAAGATCAATATAGAATTGCTTTTCAAGAAAATATAAATGATTATGATTTAGTTCAAAAATACATATTCTTGAGTGGTACTGAAGCAAATTATGTAGGTCTTGCTAAAACATATCAAGAATATTTAATTGATAATGATCAACTTGGAGATATGAGAAGAAGTATTTATTCATCTACACCAACAAAAGTTGATTTTATTGGTTCAGAAATAACTCCAGGGATTTTAACTGCGAAAACAACAGAAATAACAACATATAATGAAGTTACAGAAATACTAGCTCAAATGAAAGAGGATGGATATAAGAATATAATCACATCATATAAAACATACAATATGAATGAAGATTCTTATCGATTTAAAGTCTTTAGACAACTTGGTGGATCAAATGACTTTGAAGATATGATTAGTTTTTTAGATGAAAATAATATAATTTTTAGTTATTATAGTGATTATGTTAGAAGTTATGATGATTATTCAAAATCTCACGCTCAAACACTAAGTAAGAGATCAATTTACTATATTGAATTATCTTGGATGTTTTATGCTCATAGTGTAACAAGCACAAGATATTATGATGAGTTTGCTAAAGATGATGTTAAGAATTTAAATGAGTATAATATTGAAGGAATATCTTTGAATGGATTTGATCGCGCTATATTTACTAGTTACAAAGATGGTATAGTATCGAGTTCACAAAACATGTCAGAAATCATAGAAGCGTTAAAATACTTTGAAGATAATGATGTTTATACAAATATATATTTACCGGATGCTTATTTATATAAATATGTGAATGAGTATTATGATGCACCGATATCATCGTCAGAATTTAGTTTTCAATCAGCATCAATTCCCTTCTTACAATTAGTGTTAGGGGGATATGTTGATATGTATTCACCATATTTAAACTTTGTATCTGATGAATCAACATCATTATTGAGAATGGTAGAATATGGAGTATTTCCTTCGTATATTCTTACTGGAGGATCAACATATGATTTAAAAACTACTAATTCAAGTAATGTTTATATTAGTCAATATGATGTTTTATCAAGAAGAATCAGTGATTATTATGATTTTTTAAACCCAGGATTAGGAGTTACTATAGGCAAAGAAATGACAAATCATATTTTCTTAGATAAAGGAGTTAGCTTAGTAGAATATGATAATACTATTCAAATATTAGTTAATTATAATGATGTTGAAATATTTTATATGGGTGAAATGGTTCCTCCGAATAGTTATGTGGTGTTATCATGAAGAAATTAATTATTATAATGGTAAATGGGTTTAGAAAAATAAAAGAATTCATAGTTAAAGTATTAGCTAATATAGTAGGATTTATTGATAAACTGTATGAATTAAAAGTGTTTATAGAAATAAGAAAATTCTTTATTAAAATATTATCTTATATTTTTATCTTGCCGGCAAAATGGTTTTATGAAAATGTAATTGATAAGACAATTGGAAAAATAATTAGAAATAAATGGAATAATGCAAGTTTTGCTAATAAAAGAGCAATCACAGGATATTTGTTTGTATCTCCATGGATCTTAGGATTCTTAGGATTAGTTCTTTATCCATTTGGTAGAATTGTTTATATGAGTTTAAATAATGTAAGTTTGTACCAACAAAACTATACTTATGAATGGGTAGGGTTAAGAAATTTTGAACGTATTTTATTTGAAGATATTGATTTTGTACTTGAAGTTCAAAACTTCTTAGCTAGAGTAGTACTTTATACTCCAGTCATTATTGCTTTATCGATAATTATTGCGATGTTGTTAAATCAAGATATAAAGGGTAAAGGCTTTTTTAGAATGATATTCTTTTTACCAATTATTATTTTGAATGGAGAGTTATTAGAAAACATGAGTAACTATGGAGGAATGGATATAAATCTAAGTTTCTTTGTTATTGATGTTATTAATACAATCATTCCGGAATTAGCTGTGAACTTATTCATTGGACTTTTTGAAATAATCGTCGAAATACTATGGTATTGTGGAGTGCCCATATTAATTTTCTTGGCAATGCTCCAAAAGGTTGATAAGAGTCTGTACGAAGCTGCTTCAATAGATGGAGCAAACAGCTGGAGTATATTTTGGAAAATAGTTTTACCAGCGATATATCCTGCTGTTAGTGTTTCAATTATTTTTATTGTAGTATTCTTAGCTAACTTTGATGGAAATCCTATTAATTTATTAATATTGCAATCAAAGAATGATGGATCACGTCGTGATGGATATGCATCTGCGATGGCATTAATATATGGATCGCTTCAAATTGTTGTTATTTCATTATTGTTCTTACTTACAAGAGATCGCTCAAATAAAAAGGGAAGGGCGTGATAATATGAATAGATATGATGAATTTAAAAGAAAAATAAGAAATAGAATACCAACATGGAAGAAACATCTAATTGGTAATGGAAATGCCAACGGTGTTTTATACAAAATTGCTATTTATTTCCTATCTATTACATTCGCTTTTGTCTTTATTTATCCAATATTTTATATGTTTATGATTAGTCTGATGTCAAATACTGATTTAGTAGATAGCACGATATTGTGGATACCATCAAGTATCTATTACCAAAATTATTTATATGCCGTGAATGGACTTAATCTAAATGAATCGTACTTTAAGACGGTAATTAATATTTTCTTGCATAAAGAGTTGATTATTGCATCTCCTTATATGGTTGAAGTTAGAAAGCTAATTGTTATTATTTCAATTATTCCTATTACGGTAATGGGTGGGGGAATATATTTCAAAAATAAAGGGAAATTATTTGCTGTTAGTAGTTTAATTGTTATCGTTATTCTTGTTTTACCAAAAAGTTATGTGGATAGTTTGTACGTAGCAGGTACAGTTACATTAGTTACTGTGTTTAGTAGTGCAATTATTGGCTATGGACTTGCAAGATTTGATTTTAAATTAAAGAAACTTATACTAGCATTGATGTTACTGGTTTATGTTTTACCAAAAACTTTGCTCTTTATTTCTAGAAGTCAGCTTTATAGTACTTTAGGTTTGAAGGGGACAATGTTTGCTTTGTGGGTACCATCATTTATGGGACAAGGAGTTCAAGCAACATTTTTCATTTTGATTTTCTTTCAATTCTTTAAAATGATGCCAAAGCAAATTGAAGAATCAGCATATTTAGATGGAGCAAATACACTTAGTATTTTCTTTAGAATTGCTGTTCCTATGGCTGTACCAGCATTTGTAATTGCATTGACTTATGGATTCGCTGTAAATTGGAATGAATTATTCTTAACAAATATATACTTAGATGGAAACATCAAAACAATTCCAATGCTATTGCAAGGCTTGCAAGCCGCTTGGGGTAGCGCAGCAGATTATTCAGTTGGTGGTGATTTTGTAAATGTTGATTTTACTGAAGCAAAAGCTTTTGCAGGAACAATGTTATCAATAATGCCTTTGGTTATTATGTACGGAATTGTACAAAGATACTTTATTGAAAGTATTGATAAATCAGGTATTACAGGAGAATAATTTAAAAGGTTCAACGTTATCATTTACGTTGAACCTTTTTTGTTTAATATTTATATTTTTTCTATTATATAAAACTGTAATGGGTTAATCTTTAATTTGTCATTAAATTCAATATATGTCTCATTATAAATATCTTTGAATTTAGAGTTAGAAAGTTCTAGTGGCAAGGAGATAGTAATTGAATTAGGGTTATTGTTTATTATGAAGTAGAGAGTTCCTTTGTTGTATATAATGTATTTGTCTTTGTCATTAGTTGCTAACCATCTGAAATCAGTTGTTTTAAAATCACAATACTCATTACGTAATTTTATTAATTTCTTGATATGATTAAGCAATTTGCTGTTTTGAATACTTGAATTCCATTCCATACATCTTCTATTGTCAGGATCGTGTTTACCACTCAGTCCTATTTCACCACCATAATAGATACTTGGTGCACCGGGAAAGGTGAATAAGAATAAATACGGAAGTTTAACTAATTCAATATTATTTGAACATATTTCTAAAATTCTTGTTGTGTCATGGGAATCAACTAAATTATATAAAGCTTTCAAAACATTTTTGGGATAATCTGTTAGAACTTTATTTATTTTATACATAAATTGTGTACTTGTATAGGGATTATTATCAATATTTGTTCCAAAGTAATTCCAAATAGGGAATAATATCTCGTAATTCATTACACCATCGTATTGGTCTCCTTGAAGCCAAGGATTTGAATTATCCCAATTTTCTCCAACAATGTAAGCGTCATTTTTCAAGGTTTTAACAGTTTGTCTAAATTCACGCCAAAATTGATGGCTCACTTCATTACTGACATCTAATCTCCACCCATCAATATCATATTCTTCAATCCAGTATTTAGTAACTTTCATTAAATGTTCTTTCATAATTTTATTGTTTGTATTCAGTTTTGGCATATATGGTGTAAAAGCAAAAGTCCGGTAATTTAAATGATCAGGATTGTGATGATATTTAGAAGCACTCTCTTTTTTTATTGTCATATTTTCATTTAGTTTAATAGTAGTTACTGGTAATTTGCCATTGATAATATAAAAACAATCATAATATTTGGATTTTTTACCATTCTTAACTACATCAAGAAAGAAGGGGTGTCTAAACCCTGAATGGTTAAAAACAGCATCAAGCATAACTTTAATACCTAAATTATGAGCTTTTTCAACTAATTCTTTAAATTTTTCATTATCACCGAAGTCCTTATCAATTTTGAAATAATTAGTTGTATCATACTTATGCGAACTGTCAGCTTCAAATATTGGAGTCATATAAATACCTGTAAATCCAATATCTTTTATATATTGTAGTTTATCTATAATTCCTTGAAGATCTCCTCCAAATCTTTGACTATTGGAATAACGATCAGTTTCTCCCCAAGAAAGAGTGTTTTCTGGGTTTATTGAACTATCTCCATTCTTAAACCTTTCTGGGAAAATACTATACCACACTTGATCTTGAACCCAGGATGGAGCATTGAAAAGATCCTCCTCATTTAAGTAAGGGAAATTAAAAAAGTTAAAAAGGTTCTTTTTTGAATTAGGATTTACTAATATGTCAATTATCTCATGAGAACCGTATAAATATTGATCATCAATTATAAATGAATATTTCATTCTCTTGTATTTGGGTTTTATAGCAATAAAATAATGATTGTATGTTTCTGTTTCATACTCTTTCACCATAATATATTTATCTTTTTCTAATTCTTCAAATCTAAAATAAAAAGGATCTCCACAAATAACTTCAATTTTATGAATTTTGTCCTTACTTGTTATAAGTCTTAAATGAATAGTATCTTTATCAAACATATATGCAAACTTACTTTTAGCTTCATGATAAATTGTGTAATTCAACATAGTTTCACCTCGTATTAGAAAGATTTTTATTATTTTCTTATATTAAAAGATGTTTGAATAATGTTTCATTTTTTTCAATTATTATAGTATTATTGTGGATAAATATTAATTGAATAAGAAAATATACATTATTATAACATAAAATCATGTAATAAGTAGATGGTAGCGGTTTCATTTTTCCGAAAATATGACTATTTTAGACAATTTTGTAGTATAATTAAAGTATAGAAGTGTCTTTAAAAACGATGATTTTTCAATTATATTTAAGGAGAACACATTATGACAAGAAAATGGTGGCAAGACGCAATAATATATCAAATATATTTACGAAGTTTTAAGGATTCTAATAATGATGGAATTGGAGATTTTAGGGGGTTAATTAGTAAATTGGATTACTTAAGTGATTTAGGTGTGACAGCTATTTGGGTTTCACCTCATTATGAATCTCCAATGGACGATAATGGTTATGATATTTCTAACTTTTTTAAAGTAAGTGAGGATTATGGAACAATTGAAGATGTTAAAGATTTTATAAGAATTGCACATTCTAAAAATATGAAAGTAATCTTTGATCTTGTATTAAATCATACCTCTGATGAACATGAGTGGTTTCAAGCAGCAAAAGATCCAGTTCATTTAGATCATCATAAATATCATGATTACTATATTTGGCAAAAGCCAAAATATGATAAAAATGGAGAAAGACAAATGCCAACTCAATGGCGTTCTTGGTTTGGGGGACCTGTTTGGGAATATAATCCTCCGACTGATGAATACTATCTTCATATTTTTAGTAAGAAAATGCCGGATTTAAATTGGCATAACCAAGATATGAAAAGAGATATGAAAAATGTTGCGAAATGGTGGATCAATCTAGGAGTTGATGGCTTTAGAGTTGATGCATCGAATCATTTAGAAAAAAATTGGGATTTTCCTGAAGGACATCCAGGATATGAGAACTTTTCAGGATTACCAGAACATCATAAGTATTTAGAGGAATTTGGGATTGAAGTTTTTGGTCCTCACGATGTTATGGCGATGGGAGAAGCTGGAGGAGCTACAAAAGAAGAAGCATTGGCATATTGTGGATTTGAAAGCAATGAGTTTGATATGTTGATTCATTTCGGACATTGTTGGGCTGATTACGATGGTGAAAATCATCTTACTCCTGGTAAGTGGTCAAAAGGGAAAATAAATATTAATCATATAAAAAATAGTTTCAACAGATGGTTTAGAATGTTGAATGGTGATGGCTGGAATTTAATTTATTGGCATAATCACGATCATCCACGTATCATAAGTCATTACGGGAATGATTTGGTTTATCATACTGAATCGGGGAAAATGCTTGCGTATAGTTTATATATGATGCCAGGCACTCCGATAATTTATCAGGGTGAAGAAATCGGAATGACAAATGTTGACTATAAAGAATTAAATGACTTTAGAGATGTCGAAGTATATACTGAGTATGAAAACTTTCTAAGCTTTGGTGCTACTCACGAAATTGCAATGCAAGCTTTAAGAGATCGTTCTCGTGATAATGCAAGAAGTCCTTTCCAATGGGATGATTCACTGTATGCTGGATTTAGCGATATTAATCCTTGGATGAATATCAACGGAAATTCTACTTTCATTAATTTGAAAAAACAACAAGCAGATATTAATTCTATATTTTCTACCTATAAACAATTAATAAGATTACGAAAAGAAGAAAAGTTAAATGACGGTATTCTTCATTTTATTGATATTGAAAATGAGAATACTTTCACATATATTAACGAGACAGTTAATGCGAAATTTCTAGTACTCGCTAATTTTAAATCAAAGAAAATAAAAGTTAACTTAGATATAAATATAGCAGGATACCAAAATATAATGTATAATTATATTAAAAGAGAATTATCTAATGAATTAAAGCTTTTACCATATGAGGCTTTAATATATAAATATAAGAAATAAGGTGATTAAATGAAAGAATACACTGTTTTTAAAATCTATTCTGTAGAATTAAAAAGAGAGATAAGAATTTTTGTATCGTTGCCAAAGAGTTATTATAAGACGGATAAATTCTATCCAGTATTATATATGCATGATGGTCAAAATCTATTTGATGATATACTAACAAAGTATGGGAAAAGTTGGGGGATTTTAGAAACTTATGAAAATCACTCTGATTTACCAGAAATTATAATTGTTGGAATTGAATCTGGAGAATCAAGAAGTGACGAGTTAGTACCTTACAAATTTAAATTTGATAAAGATGGAGAGTTTTTCGGAGGAAAAACAGATGACTACATTGCATTTATCATTAACACTTTGAAAGTGTATATTGATAGAACATATAGAACATTTAAGAGCTCTAAAAATACTGGAATTATGGGATCGTCTTTTGGTGGAGTATGCTCCACTTATGCAGCTTTAAAATATTCGAAATATTTTACTAGATTTGGATGTATATCAAATGCATATTTTCCGATTCAAAAAGAGATGATTAAACTGACCAAACAAGCAGATGTCTCAAAAATAAAGAAAATATATTTAGATGTTGGAACTAAAGAATCGGAAAGTAAAGAACGTGTCACAGAGTATTTAGAATCAAATCAAGAGATATTTGATATATTAAAAGATAAATTAGATCCTGAAGTTATTAAATTTGAAATAGTAAAAGACGCAATTCACCATGAATCTGCCTGGGAGAAAAGATTCCCAGAAATTATAAAATTCCTTTTTAATGGATAAGAAAGCAGTCTTGCAAAAGACTGCTTTCTTTATAATTTTATTTAATATGGTCAACATAAGAATAACAAGTGTATATTTCATTATTTATCGAATTAATTAGTTCATATTCCCAACATATTATTCAAGTAAAATCATTATATTATGCTTTTTATTTTACCTATAATATGATATATTTTATAATATGTATAATAAAGAGGTAAATATGATGGACGAAAAAAGTAATTTAAGCAGAAGAGAACAAAGAGAACAAATTATCCAAAAATTGTTTGAGATTGACATTAATAAAGAATTTTTGGATAGTGATTCAAAATATGAATATATTACTGAATCAATTGAAGGAGTTTTAAGCAATTTGCATAAAATTGATGAAATTATTATCAATAACTTAGTTAATTGGAAAATTAATCGGTTATCGTTTGTAGATAGAGCGATTATTCGTTTTGCGGTATATGAATTATATTATACAGATACTGCTTTTGAGATCGTTATAAATGAAGCCCTTAATCTAACTCGAAAGTATTCTGATGAGGGTGATAGTAAGATGGTTGGTTTTACGAATAAAGTTTTAGACAATATTAAAATATATTTGAAAAAGTAGGCCTATTATGGAAAAAAAATATCTTACTGTAACAGCTTTAACAAAATATATAAAATATAAGTTTGATAATGATACACATTTAAAAAATGTGCTTTTAAAAGGGGAAATTTCTAATTTTAAGCATCATTCAAGAGGGCATTATTATTTCACTTTAAAAGACGATAAAGCACAGATAAGTGCAATTATGTTTGCGTCTAGTGCTAATAAGGTGATTTTTACACCAACAAATGGAATGAGTATTTTGGTTGAGGGTTATATATCAGTATTTGAGAGTAGTGGAAATTATCAAATATACGTTCACAAAATGAGTGAAGATGGACTTGGTAATTTGTATTTAGCGTATGAACAACTTAAAAAGAAATTATCAAGTGAAGGTTTATTTGATGATACTCATAAAATTGCTATTCCGAAATTTCCTAAAACAATTGCCGTTTTAACAAGTCCAACAGGGGCTGCAGTTAGAGACGTAATTCACATTGTTAATAGAAGATATCCTTTGGCTAGTATTATTGTTTATCCAACATTAGTACAAGGACCAAATGCAAAAGATTCAATAGTTAAACAATTAGAATTAGTGAATAAGCAAAAGTTAGCTGATGTAATCATTTTGGGTAGAGGTGGAGGAAGTATTGAAGATTTATGGCCGTTTAATGAAGAAGAAGTTGCTTATGCAATATATAATTCATTGGTACCAATAATATCAAGTGTCGGACATGAGACTGATTTTACAATAAGTGATTTTGTAGCGGATTTAAGAGCTCCTACACCATCAGGTGGTGCGGAACTATCAGTTCCTAATCAAATTGAATTATTAAACTATATTGAGAGAATGAATAATCAAAATAAAGTTAGTTTGAATCAACTTTTAAAATATAAAATAGAATCATTAACTAGAATAGAAAGTTCATATGTTTTTAGTGATCCACTAAGAGTAACTGAAAAAAAATCGAGAAGATTAGATCACGCTAGTGAATTACTTGAGCTATTGAATCCTAAGAACAGATTAAAACAAAGTAAAATAGACTTATCTACCACAGTTAAGAGATTAAATGATTATTACGAAAGATATTTAATAAAAAAACAAAATAGTTATGTTATGTCAATCAACAAATTAGAATTATTAAATCCTTTAACAATAATGAAGAAAGGTTATTCAGTATTAAGAAAAGACGGTCTTCTTATTAAGAGCGTTAATGATGTAAAAATTAATGATAATATTGATATATTAGTTAGTGATGGAGTATTAAACGCAAACATTACTAACAAAAGAAAGGGTGAAAAATAATGGCGGAAAAGACTTTTGAACAAGCATTAGAAGAATTAGAAACATTAGTAAAAGATTTAGAAAATGGTGAAATCGAACTAAATCAAGCCGTAAAGAAGTATAATGAAGGTATGAAACTTAGTAAACACTGTCATGATTTACTTAAGGATGCAGAAGGTGTTATTGTTAAGATGATGAAAGATGATGAGTTAATCGACTTTAAAGAATAATAGAGGTGGTTTTATGATAAATTTAAAAGAGATAAAAGACCCCAGTTTTTTATCTGATTTATCAATTAAAGAATTAAATGAATTAAGCAAAGAAATTAGAACGTTTTTAATTGAAAGTGTATCAAAAACAGGAGGACATTTGTCTTCTAATTTAGGCGTTGTTGAATTAACAATTGCTCTTCATAAAGTTTTTGAGAGCCCTAAAGATAAAATAATTTTTGATGTTGGACATCAAGGGTATACTCATAAAATTTTAACAGGACGTGCTAAAGATTTTGATACATTAAGACAATATAAAGGTCTTAGTGGATTCTTAAAGAAAACAGAATCAGTTCATGATATTTATGAAGCTGGACATAGTTCTACTAGTATTGCTGCGGCAGCAGGAATAGAGTTTTCTAAGAAGTATAATGGTAATTCCCATAAAGTAATTCCAATTATTGGAGACGGAGCGTTAACTGGGGGAATGGCATTTGAAGCTCTTAACTTTTTAGGGGGAAACAAAGATCATCAACCAATTATTATCCTAAATGATAATGAGATGAGTATAGGTGAAAATATTGGCTATTTATCTAGAATTTTAAATAATATAAGAAGTAAAACAACATACCGTAAAATAAAAGCAAAAACATATAAAATATTACCTAGATTTCTTACTAAATTAACTAGTAAAGTTGAAAGAGGAGTTAAAGGATTTTTTATTAATAATACTCTTTTTGATGAGTTAGGATTTTCTTATTATGGTCCGATAAATGGACATGATTTTAAAGAGCTTATCAAGTATTTAGAAAGCGCTAAGAAATCAAGTAAACCATGTGTAATTCACGTGTTAACTGAAAAAGGAAAAGGTTACAAATTTAGTGAAGCAGATCAGTCAGGTTATTGGCACGGAGTTAGTCCGTTTTCAGTTAAAACAGGAGAATCTCTAAGTACAGTTAAGGATAATGTTCATTCTTGGAGTAAAATAATATCTGAATATATGATTAATTATGCAAAAGAAAAAGAAGAGTTTGTAGTTGTTATTCCAGCAATGATTGGTGGTAGCAGTTTTCTTAAATATAAAGAATTATATCCAGATAGAATAATTGATGTCGGAATAGCAGAACAAATGGCTGTGACAATGTCTAGTGGATTTGCGACAAGTAATGTTGATGTTTTCACACCGATTTATTCAACATTTATTCAAAGAGCATATGATCAAGTTAATCATGATGTTGCTCGTCAAAATTTAAAAGTTGTTTTTGGAATAGATCGAGCAGGAATTGTTGGAGCAGATGGTGAAACCCATCAAGGTATTTACGATATTCCGCTTTTAAGACATATTCCAAATATAAAGATTGCTCATCCGAGAAATCCTATAGAAGCATTTAAAATACTAAATTATGCTTTTAAAGTTAATACAGGACCATTCGCAATACGTTATGAAAAAGGAAACATATTTTATGATTTTAGTAAAGGCATTCCTAGTAGCATTTATCAACTTCCTAAATGGGAAATTATGAAGGATGGCGAGAAAGCAGTATTTATAGCTTTTGGTTCTATCTTAGAACAAGTAAAAGAAGAGGTTACTAAACTTAATTTAGATGTTTGTATTGTTGATGGTAAGTTTATTAAGCCTTTAGATGAAGAAGTTTTAAAATATGTATCAGAGAAAAATGTACCAATTATTATCTATGAAGAATCTACTAAACAAGGTGGATTCGGAAGTGCAATACTTGAATATTTTGTTAACAATAAACTGAATATAACAAATATTACTTTAATGGGTATTGAAGATCAATTTGTGAATCAAGGTACAAAAGAAGAAATATTAAAAGAGTTAAATTTGGATTTAGCAAGTATTATTAAAACGATTGAAAAATTAATTTAATATCGAACGGAGTGTGAATATGCTAAGTTATATCTCAGTTAAGAATTTTGCAATAATTGAAAATATTGAAGTTGACTTCAATAAGGGAATGACTTCTTTAACTGGGGAAACCGGTGCTGGGAAAAGCTTGCTTATTGACGCTATTGGTCTCTTGTTAGGCGATAGAGCTACATCAAACATTGTAAGAACAGGTTCTTTAAAAGCTGAAGTTGAAGGAATATTTGTTTTTACTAATCCTAAAATAACGAGCTTATTAAACAGTTTCGGTATTGAAAATGAAGATAACCAATTATTAATTAAAAGACAAATTACAACTTCAAATAATAATATTATAAAAATAAATAATCATACTGTAACTTTAAGCCAATTAAAAGAAATAACATCATTACTAGCTGATATTCATACACAACATGACACTCATAGATTGATAAATCCTCAAACATATATTGAAATAATTGATGGATTTGCAAGCGAGGAAACAAATCAACTATTAAATACCTATCGTGATAGATTGAATAGTTATCGTTTTGAATTAAAAGAATTAGTTCGTCTAAAAAATTCAAATAATGATTTACTAGAAAGACTAGATTTGATGAAATTTCAAGTAAAAGAATTAGAATCATACAATCTTGATTTGTTAGAAGAAGAGTCGCTGAAGGATCAAGTTGAAAAAATGGAAAACTTTGATAAAATTTATCAAAGTTTAAATGAAGCGAAAGTTTTACTAGAAACAACAAGTGCTTTAGATAATATATATACTTCGGCAAAAAAAATTGAGGATATTGAAGATTTTGGAGAATCATTTATTAAAATAAAGACACGATTATTAGAGTCTTATTATGAGCTGGATGACACTTTTGAAACACTTAAAAATCAATTGGTAATATTAGATTTTGATCCTAAATTATTGGATGTATATCAAGATAGATTAAATAGTCTAGATTCATTAAAAAGGAAGTACCGTAAGGAACTTCCTGATTTAATTGATTATTTAGAAACGATGAAAGATGATATAAAAAATATTGATAATTTTGACGAAATTATCAATAAGCAAGAAATAAAAGTAAATGAGTATTTTGAATTTGTAAAAACAGAGGCTCTAAAAATTTCTGATTTACGTAAGAAAACTAGTTTGTTTATCGAAAGTGAGTTATTAAAAATCTTAGAAGACTTAGAACTTAAAAAGAGTAGTTTTAAGATTAAGTTTTTAAATGAAATTGATAATAATCATTTGAATTATCAACAATTTTTAAGTGATGGTATTGATGAAGTTGATTTCTTAATAACCACAAATGTTGGAGAACCATTGAAACCATTAAGTAAGGCAGCTAGTGGTGGAGAAATGAGTCGAATAATGCTTGGATTAAAGAGTTTACTAGTTACTTCACTTCACTTATCTTTGATAATTTTTGATGAGATTGATTCAGGAGTTAGTGGATTCGTAGCTAATCAAGTAGCTAAGAAGATTAAAGAAATATCGAAATCAACTCAAGTTATTTGCATAACTCATATCCCACAAGTAGCCGCGGTTAGTGATCATCATCTTTTTATAAGTAAAAATGTTGAAGAAGAAAGAACGAGAGCATATATTAAAACTTTGTTAAATGATGATAGAGTTTTAGAAATTGCGCAAATGATTTCTGGTGAAAAAGTTACGACTGCATCTTTAGAAAGCGCTAAAGAATTATTAAAATAAAAAGTAGCAAGAAAAATCTTGCTACTTTTGTTAATTGAATTACATTTCAAATCCTTTGATTAGTATATAGATTAGACCTACAAGACCTGATAGAAGGAAACTTCCCGCTAAAATAATAATTACTACTTTTCCTAATTTAGTTTTTAAAGGATTTTTGGTAATAGGTACTGCTTCTTCATAGTTCTTTTTTACTCTTTTTTTACTAGTTGGCACATTTTCACCCCATTCAAATATCTGTGATATAATATTTATGTCTTTTACATTATATTATAAAATTTAAAAAAAGGAAAGATTTTTTATGGAAAAAAAATACAGAATAATATTTCATATTGATTTAAATGCTTTTTTCGCAAGTTGTGAAATGGCTGAAGACGAAAGCCTGATTAAAATACCACTTGGAATTGGTGGTAGTAGTAATCGGGGAGTTTTAACAACTGCTAATTATGTTGCCAGAAAGTACGGTGTATCTAGCGGTATGAATGTTGTTGAGGCAAAACGACTTTGTCCTAGTATTTTATTATTGCCTGTAAACTTTGCTTTATATCAAAAATACAGTCAAATATTTTTTAATTTGTTATCTGAATATTCAGATATTATTGAAAAAGGTTCAATTGATGAAGGCTATTTAGATATGACTGATATGAGTGAAGAAGTGCATCCTGTTGAAATTGCTGAAGAAATTCAAAAAAGATTACTTAATGAATTTAAACTACCTGTATCAATAGGTATTGCACCAAATATGTTTTTGGCAAAAATGGCTTCAGATATGAAAAAACCACTTGGAATTACAGTTTTAAGAAAACGAGATTTAGCAGAAAAATTATGGCCACTTCCAATTGAGGATATGTACGGAATTGGGAAGAAAACTTATCCTAATTTAAAACTTATTGGAATAAATACAATTGGCGATTTAGTTAATTATGAAGATCATAAAAAGTTAAAATTGGTTTTAGGAAATAGAGTAAAGGAATTTATTGAAAAAGCGAAAGGAACAGATAATAGAACAGTTGATCCACATCGTTATGTCGAATATAAAAGTATTGGTACTTCTCAAACATATGCGACTGATATTTATGAGTATCAAACTGTATTAACGAAACTTGTAAGTCTCACAAAAAAAGTAGTGAATAGAGTAATCAAAGATGAAAGTGTTGTTAAGACGATCAATATTCAAGTAAGATATAGTGATTTTACACAAATTAATCGAAGTAAAACACTTGATTTTTATACTGATAATTTCTTTGAAATATATCAAATTGTAGAACAATTATATGATGATAATCAAAGCGATTTACCAATAAGATTATTAGGTGTAAGTGTCTCGAATATAAAACCTAATGTGAATAATTTTAGACAGATAAATATCTTTGATGTTTCAAAAGAAGTAACGAAAGAGGAAAAAGTAATTAAGATGCTAAATAATATTAATGTCACTTATGGGAATAAAATCATTAAAAAGGGAATTAAATAAAGTGCCGTTAAAACGCATTAAATATTGCTTTAAGCATAGTTTTATGGTAAAATAATTAATTAGATTAAGTAAAAACTTTTTAAGGGAAAATAATGATTTATTATTTATTTAAGGTAAAAGAGATAAGAGTTGGAGGACGTTATATGAAAAAACTATTAATATTTATGGCAATTTTAATGATAGGACTTACATTGAGTGCTTGTGATGGAACTGCTGATACAAAGGTAATACCATCATACTCAAGCGTCATGATTGAAAGCACAAATCCTTTTGATGGGACTGAGTTATCAATCTATTATAAAGGGAAAAATGAGGATTTGTTTGTAAGAATAGAATTAAATAATCCTTCTAATTTTACAATTAATTCCATTGTAATAGATGGGTATAAATACCGTTTTACAAGATTTACTGATCAATCTACTAATTCCATAATATATTTTTATATGAGTACTGGATCAACACTTGAAGATACTATTTATAGCGTTGATGAAATTATTTATCAAGATGGTGATAATACTAAAACTGTCTTAGTAAGTGAGAATAATGAATTTAAAGTTTATGTTTATAAAGATGCACCGACAATTGAGAGAGAAAACTACTCTTTGGATAGAGATTCTATATCAATAGACTTTAATACTATTGATGTTGATAATGTTATTGCGACAAATAGTTTAATAGTTGAACTATATTCTGGAGAAACAAAAGTAACAAATAAAATCTTAGCTGTTGGGCAAACGAATGTTGAATTTACAGGATTACTTTCAGATCATAACTATGAAGTGAAAGTAATAGTTGATTATAATTTGGATGATTCAAATGGTGATATTGATGATGTATTATTATATAGTGGAGCATTTGCTACTTTAGCTAATGCTTTACCTAGTGCAACGATTACTAATTTGGAAGTTTCATCTAATAGTATTGTATTTGATGTAGTTTATCATGATGATAATGAAGTTACATCATCAGGCGGATTAAGTGTCGCTGTATTTAATGGTGATATACTAGTTCGTCAAACACAAATAACGGGTTCTGTAGAATTATTAGTATTTGAAGATTTATTAAATGATACCGAGTATACATTAAAAGTTTTAAGTGATTATAATTTAAATGATGGACACGGAGTATTAGTTAATAATGTTTTAGCTTTAAATGTATTTTTAACTTTACCTAGAATTGTTCCAGAACCACGAATTCTTAATTTAAGTGTAGAAGAAAATAGAGTGTTATTTGATTTAGAAATTGATGATCCTCTTGACTTAATAAATGAAACTACTCTAGTAGCGAAATTGTATGTTGATGATATTTTAGTTGAAACTGCAAATATTAGAGAATATTCTGTTGATTTTGAAGTGTACAATTTCTTTTCAAATTATGATTTTGTTATTGAAATTGAAGCATCATATGATTTGAATGATGGAAAAGGTATTCAAACTGATATGGTTATTTTTAGTGAAATGTTTACAACTTTACAAAATGCCATTCCTAGTGTAGTAGTGGAGGATATCATTGTTACACAAGGTTATGTAACAGTTTATTTAGAAGTGTTCGATGATAATGATACTTTAAAGAGTGCTTTAACTGCGATACTTTATGAGGGAGTTACTCCGGTAGCTACAATTCAATTTGGAATTGATGATACAGAATTAGTATTAGGTTATCTAGTTAGAAATAGTGAAGTATATAGTCTTGAAATCACCGCTGATTATAATTTGCGTGACGGATTAGGGACTGTAGATGATTATTTAATGTTTAGAAGTATCTTGGTTTCTCAAGAACCAAAAGCTCCAGCTGCTGAATTGATTAATATCGTTTCAACTAATAATGATATAACATTAGATGTTAATTTTATGGATGCTGATAATACAGTTGCAGCAGGTAGTATAACTGTTTATTTATACTTAGAAGGAGTTTTAAAACAATTTGAAGTACTTGCTGTTGGAACTCAAACAGTAGTATTTAGTGGATTATTATCAAATAATGAATATGAGATCATTGTAACTTCTGATTATAATTTAGATGATGGATCAGGATTGCAAGTTGATCAAGTCCAAATAGTTGGAAACATTACTACATTAGAAAAAACAATTCCAGTTGGAATTGTTGGTAGTGATTTACGCAAAACTACTGAATCAATTATCTTTGATATTAATGTTGAAGATCCTGATGGAGTAATTGAAACAGGAACTCTTATAGCAATGTTATATTTACAAGATGTACCAACTGGAGACGAAATAGCACTAGATGTTGGACCAAATTTTGATATTACATTTGCTGGTCTTTTATCTAATACAATATATGAGGTAAGAATTATTGTAGCTTATGATTTAGATGATGGGCAAGGAATAATAAGTGAATATGAACTTACAAATACTTCAATTAGATCAGTAGCTAAAGATGTTCCAACTGCAGTAATAAGTGATGTTAGTCCTGATAAAGGTAGTATCACATTTAATGTTGATATTACCGATTATGATGATGTAATCCAAGTGGGAACTTTAAAAGCATTATTATATATTGGAACAACAGCTACTGGAGATGAAGTAGTATTAAACGTTGGAGAAAACTTTGGTGTTATATTTGATGGTATATTATCAGATACTGCATATAGAATTAAAATTGTAACTGATTATTATTTAAATGATAATGAAGCTATTGAAGAAGATTATCAATTAGATAGAATAGATACTAGAACTGTAGAAAAAGATATGATTTATGCTGAAGAAATATATGATGTTGTACTTGGTAAAACAGTTATTACATTTAGTGTTGATATTTATGATGATGACTTAATACATACAACTAATTTACAAGCTGTTTTATATAAAGATGGAACTGCTACAGGAGATGTAATACCGTTAGAAGTTGGTTCTAATATCGACAAAGCATTTACTGGATTATTAGCAGATTCAAATTATATAATTAGAGTAGAAACAGATTATGATAAGAATGATGGAGAAGGAGAAATATTGGCAGAAGTATTAAGAAGTTATGAAGCAATTACTAATCCTTTAGTAAATCCTTCTGCGGTTATAACAATTATAACTTTATATGACACAGAGATTAAATATGAAGTGAATGTAACAGACAGTGATGACACAGTAACTAATAATTTAAAGGCAGTATTATATAAAGATGGTGTAGCTACGGGAGCTGAAGAAGTATTAGTTGTTGGCGATAATACAAATCTATTCTTTACAGGACTTGAATTTGGACAAGAATACGTAATAAAAGTTGAAACAGACTATAATTTAAATAGTGGTGAAGCAGATATAACTTCGGCCTTACTAACTAGTGAAACAGCTACTACTCATCAAATCATTATTGTAAGTGATGTCACTGAAGATAAAAAACAAATTATCTTCAAAGTAGAAACAGATGATGAGTTTGGAATAATCACATCAAATAATCTAGAAGTTCAATTATTTGATTTAAATGGTATTGCTGTAGGAGATACAATTACTATTTCACTTACATCAGGAGTTTTATTGATGCAGCTTTATTCAGATAATGATTATTATGTTGAAATTTCAGCAACTTATAACCTTGGAACTGGAGATGTAACAGAAGTTGTATATACTCATGAATTCCATTCTGTTGCTTTGGATATTCCTTCGATTTTAATAAATAGAGATCCATACCACATCGCAGATAATCCTGGCGGACTAGTTATAACTTCAACTACGATCGATTTGGAAATTGAAGTTGCCGATGATCTTGATGGTGTAATTGTAGGAACATTAAAAGCTTATATTTATGCTAACGGTGATGAAGGTACCGTAATTCAAGAAATAATCCTTGTACCTGGAACAAATAATATTCAGTTTACAGGTCTTGATACAGATAATAATAGTTATCAAATATTAATACGTGCAGATGCTAATTTTAATTATGATGGAACAGTAACAACACTTTACATCTTTGATGAAATTACATTTATAGAAGCAAATTAATACAATACATATTAAAAGCACTTCCTACCTTGGAAGTGCTTTTTTTGTCAATAAATTGCGGGAATTCAGTTTCGATTTATTAATGTGAGTTTTAGGATTATTTTTATCAAATTGTTCTAAGAAGGAAATAACTTCTTTAGTTACCTTAGTGGGAGTAGAGGCCCCGCTTGTAACTGATACTTTTTGATATGTTTTAAGTTTTTCAATATCAATACCTTCAACTGATTCAATTAATGATGAATTTATATTAGCTTCTTTTATCGAAACTTGAACAAGTTTCGCAGAGTTGTTAGATAACTTATCTCCAACTACAAAACAATGATCAATTGATGAATCTTGTTTTAACAATGCTTCTTGTCTAATTCTTGTTGAATTACATATTTCCTCAATAATTACAATGTTTGGATAATGTTTTTTAGCTTCTTCACTTAAATAGTAAATATCAAAAATACTCATTGTTGTTTGGTTTGTTAGAGCCACTAAGTTATTATTAATTGAAAGATTTTTAATATCTTCAATTGTTTCAACTATGTGAACATTAGAATTAATCCCAATTGCTGCTTCACTTTCAGGATGAGTATGTTTTCCGATAAAGATAACACTATAGCCATTAGTTATAAAGTTCTTGATAGTATTTTGACTTGTGATAACATCTTTACAAGTCGTATCAATAATATCTAAACCTTTATCTATTGCTTTTTTATAGACTTGTGGGCTTACACCGTGAGCTGTAAAAATGACTGTTCCAGAGTCGATTTCATCAAGTAATTCAAGTCTTGTTTTGGAGTCGTCATGAAGAGTGATTAGATCTAAATGATTTAAAGATTCTACAATTTGTTTGTTGTGAATTACCATTCCTAAGATATAAATTGGTTTTTTAGTTGACAATATATCTAGATTTGATATTGTATTAATAGCGTTTACTACACCATGACAATAACCTCGTGGTGTGATTTTTATTGTTTTCATAATATCACCTAAATCTATTATATATTATAGTCAAATGATTTGGAAATGTTATGTGAATATTGTATAATATAAGTAAGGAGAGATACTATGGATATTAAGCAAAAATACGTTATAAAAGCTATTTCAGATCTTGGATTTAAAAAGTATACTGAGGTTCAAAACTTAGTAATTCCGAAAGTTTTAAATGGTAGTGATATTATTGGGTGTAGCCAGACAGGTACTGGGAAAACGCATGCTTTTTTAATACCGATTTTTGAAAAATTAGATACTTCATTAAATGATGTTCAGGTAGTAATTACTACCCCAACTAGAGAACTTGCACAACAAATATATAATAATGCTGTCTTCATCGCAAAACGCAGTGATACTTTTATTGATGTGAGAAAGTATACTGGGGGTAGCAACCGAGACAAAGAGATTGAAAGGTTGAAAAAATCACAACCAATGATTGTTATTGGAACTCCTGGTAAAATTAAGGATTTAGCTGTTAAAGAAAATGTTTTAAATATCTATAAAGCTAATGTATTTGTAATTGATGAAGCTGATATGTCATTAGAAATAGGGTTTTTAGAAGATATTGATTTGATTGCTGGATTAATGAGTGATGATTTACAAATGCTAGTGTTTAGTGCAACAATACCGGAAAAGATTAGACCATTCTTAAGAAAATATATGAACAGTCCAGCCGAAATTTTTATTAAGCCAAAAGAATTATCAAGTTTAAATATTGAACATATCTTTATTCCTGTTAAAAGTAAAGATAATAAAACTAATCTTCTTGATTTATTAAAAAGTATTAATCCTTATATTGGAATTATCTTTTGTAATAGAAAAGGAACAGTTGATGAGGTAGTATCGTTTTTGCTTTCTAATGGATATAACGTAGCTAAACTTCATGGTGATTTAAGCTCGAGAGAAAGAAAACAAGTAATGAATCGTATCAACAAAGCTGAATATCAATATGTTGTTGCTTCAGATATTGCAAGTAGGGGAATTGATATTGATGGTGTAAGTCATATTATTAATTATGAATTACCAAAAGAAATGGAATTTTATATTCACCGAACTGGAAGAACAGGAAGAGCTAATTATACTGGTCTTGCGATTAGTTTTTATGCACCAACAGATGGTGATTATCTTGATTTTTTAGAGAAAAAAGGTATAAAAATACTATATAAAGATATTAAAAATAATGCTTTAGTTAACAGAAGAATTAGAGATGAAAGAACTAGAAGAAAAAAAGCATTCGTCCCAGTAGATGGTGATAAATTAAATATTAAAAGAAATAAAAAAGTTAAACCAGGATATAAGAAAAAATATAATGCGAAGCTACAAAGAGCTAAAATAAGAGATTCAAGAAACAAAAAAGGATAGGAGTTTTTATGTTAAAAATAGGATCACATGTTTCATTAAAAGGAAGCGAAATGTTACTCGGAAGTGTTAAAGAAACACTAAACTATAATGCTAATAGTTTTATGATATATACAGGAGCTCCTCAAAATACAAGAAGAAAACCAATTGAAGAATTAAGAATAAAAGAAGCTGTTTCATTAATGGAAGAAAATGGATTAGACTTAGAAAATGTAGTTGTTCATGCTCCTTATGTTATGAATCTAGCTAATCCTGATCCTGAAAAACGTGATTTTGCAGTAAAATTCTTTACAAGTGAAATTGAAAGAACTGCAAAAATTGGTGCTAAACAAATAGTGTTGCATCCAGGGGCTCACGTTAAGCAGGGAGCTGATATTGGAATTGCCTATATAATTGAAGGGCTTGACAAAGTAATCGAAAATACGAAAGATTTAAATGTCTTAATAGCACTTGAAACAATGGCAGGAAAAGGAACAGAATGTGGACGTAACTTTTCAGAGTTAGCCCAAATAATTAATGGTGTAAAAGATAATTCAAAACTAAGTGTTTGTTTTGATACTTGTCATACTCATGATGCTGGATATGATACTAAAACAGATTTTGATAAAGTTATTAAAGAATTTGATGAAATAATTGGAAAAGAAAAAATCAGTGTTTTTCATATTAATGATTCAAAGAATGAAAAAAGCGCAGGAAAAGATCGCCATGAAAATATTGGGTTTGGCTATATTGGATTTGAAGCTTTAAACTATATTGTCAATCATCCAGATTTCAAAGATATTCCAAAAATACTCGAAACACCATATGTTACTAAAACACCTGACTCAAAAGAAAGAGTATTTCCGCCATATAAGGAAGAAATTGAGATGTTTAGAAAACAAAAATTTGATAAAGAAATATTAAATAAAATCAGAAAAAAAGACGTTATTGGCCAATAACGTCTTTTATATACTCTAATTTCTCTTCAATTTCTTTAAGTGAGTCTAGCGAAAATGTCTTTTTATTATTACTTGTTATTCCAAGCAAATAATCAGCACTCACATCACAAAATTCACAAAAAAGTCTCAATTGTTTATGACTCATGTTTTGATGATTATTCTCAATTTTTGAATAATTTGGTCTTTGAAGCCCTAAAAAATCAGCAACTTGTTTTTGAGGAAAGCCTCTTAATTCTCTTATTTCTTTTAATCTTTCACCTAATGTTTTCATATTCATCACCGCTTATATTGTAGCAAAAAAGCACATAAAACACGCTGTTTGTAATATAATAAGCACATAAATTTTGGTCTGTAGTATAAAAAGAACATTCAATAATAAGAAAAATACAATTTTACTTATAATATTTTGACAATAACACAAAGAAATATTATATTAGATATAGGTGATATTTATGAAAGAAATAATTTCGAATATCTTAAATAAATATGTTGATGTCTTTGGATTTGTTAGTGTAAAACGGTATCTTGAAAACAGATTATTACATGACAAAAAAGACTCTTTTAGTAGGATACCTGATTTTGAAGAATATCAGACAATCATTGTTTTAGGGCTTAGTTATCCAAGTAAAGAAGTTGAAAACAAAGGAATTGGATATGGTATTCTTTCAAGATATGCATACGGGATGGATTATCATCTTGTATTTAACAATATTTTTAAAGCTATTGAAAAAGAATTAGAACAACTAAAAATAAAAAGTCATTTTTCTGTGGATGTTTCCGATATTCTTGAAAAACAAGCAGCTTCGTTAGCTGGACTTGGCTATATTGGAAAAAATCAGCTGTTGATAAATAAAAAATATGGAACATATTTAAATTTAGCTACAATATTAGTTGATATTGAAATAGATAGTAACATTATTGATAGTAGTACTTGTTTAGATTGCACTCTTTGTATTGAGGCTTGCCCTAGCAATGCTTTAGATAATGGTTTTAATAGAAGTTTATGTATATCAGATATAAGTCAGGAAAAAAACAGTTTAAGCAATTTAGAAATAGGGTATTTTAAAAAGATGATTTATGGATGTGATATTTGTCAAATAGTATGTCCTAAAAATATAGGAATTGATTATCATTTACACAAGGAAAATGAACCTTCGGGAATAGAGAACGTTGATTTAATTGAATTATTAAATATGACTAATAAAGAGTTTGAAAAAGTTTACAAAAATAATGCATCAAGTTGGACTGGGGCCCTTGTTTTAAAAAGAAATGCTGTTTGTTTATTAGGTAACCAAAAAATAAAAGAATCAACCAAAGATATTAAAAAAAGTATTGAAAAATATAAGGATGTTTTATGGTATAATGAAACAGCAAGTAAAGTTTTAAAAATGTTAGAAAGTGAGTGATATGTATGAATCATATCGTGTTATATCATCCTGAAATTCCACAGAATACAGGAAATATTATGAGAACTTGCGCAGCTACAAATATGATGCTTCATCTAATTGAACCCTTAGGATTTAGTTTAGATACTAAGCATGTAAAAAGAAGCGCTGCTAACTATTTAGAACATGTAGAGTATAAAGTATATAAAAATTTTGCACAGTTTGTAAAAGAAAATACAGGGGATTTTTATTTTATTACAAGATATGGACAGAAAACTCCAGATGTTATGGATTATAATGTTAAAGATAGAGATATTTACTTAATATTTGGTAGTGAAAGTAGTGGAATGCCAAAAGAAATCTTAAAAGATCATTTAAATAAGTGTTTAAGACTTCCAATGACTGATAAAGTTAGAAGTTTAAACCTTAGTAATACAGTTGCAATATTGGCTTATGAAGTACTAAGACAACAAGGATATAAGGGATTATTTGAATACGAACCAGACACTATGAAAGGAAAAGACTGGTTGTTGAAATAAGACTTTCATTAATATATAGATATTGATATAATTGTTATGAGAGGAAGTGAAAAAATGATTCCTATGATAAATCAAGATATCCAAATTCAAAGTTATAAACATGATGAAACATTACACCGAATATGGGAAAAAGCTACTGTTTTGTATTCTAATGATAAGGTTATAATAGTAGCAAATAAAAGAACAAAAGTTATTGAAGCAAATGGTCGTTTTTGGCATACTAGAGAACCATCAGTAACTTGGTTTTTTAAGGACAAGTGGTTTAATATTATCGGTATTATTAAGCGAGATGGAGTTGCTTATTATTGTAATATTGCTTCACCTTATCTAATTGATGAGGAGGCATTAAAATATATTGATTATGATTTAGATGTTAAGGTTCTTTGTAACCGTACTTATACAACACTTGATCGTAATGAATATAATAAACATCAAGAGAAAATGGGATATTCTCAAGAATTAAAAGTTATTATTGAAAAAGAATTACTTAAACTAATTCATATGATTGAAAATACTGAAGGACCATTTAATGATGAAGTGGTAATGGATTGGTACAGTAAATATACTAACGGGGGTCTAAAATGAGTAAAGAGAATTTAATGAGTATTTATTACAAGATGTGTGTGTTTGTTGGAATGGGAGCAATGCTTAGTTTGTTTTTGTATTTAAAAGAATTTCCTAAAGAAATGAATGGAGAAATTACAAAGAAATTATTTTCATTAGATTTTGGAATAGCATACGGTGAAAATGCTGTTGTATTTAATTCTGTATTAATTATCTTTTTTGTTGTGTTTCTTATTAATTTAGGAGCATTGATTTTTACTTTAGTAGGTGATTCATTAGAAGGATTATTAGCTGAGGGGGCATTTTATAATACAATTATAAGCTTTTTATTAATAGTAGCTCATTTAGCTTTTTATCTTCAAATACCTAATGCTGTAAATGGAGAAATTTCTCACAGTGTTTTCCATAGTAATTTTTATCGATTGATTGATGATAAAGTTATTGCCTTTAACTTTAGTTATTTATTTATCACTATTTATTTATTCTATAATGTGTATGTTATTTATAAATTACTTCCTGAAAAAAAATATCACGGAAGGAAAAAATAATTATGAAAGATCCACGTCTCCAAAAGCTTGCGAGTAGTTTGGTTAATTACTCGATTACCGCTAAAAAAGGGGAAGTTGTTTTTATTCAAGGACCAATTGATGCTAAACCTTTAATGCTTGAACTTGTTAAGGAGATTAATAAAATTGGGGCAGTTCCACGTATTTCAATAACTGATCCTGATATTACAAGATTGACAATGCTAGAAATGGATGAAAAAAGATTAGAAAAGACTAAAGAGTGGGCAATAGGCGTATATGAAGATGCTGATTGTTCAATAAGAATTGGTGCTTCAAATAACGATTATTCTATCGTTGATGTACCTCAAGAAACTTTAATGAATTTTTCAAAATCTATGCGATCTGTTTCGAATATAATGCTTAAGAAAAAATGGGTAATACTAATTTATCCGACACCTGCTCAAGCTCAAAAAGCAAAAATGAGTAATGAAGATTTTTATGATTATGTTGTTGATGTTTCGGGAGTAGATTATTCACGTATGAATGATGCTTTTATTCCTTTGAAAGAATTAATGGAAAAAACTGATAAAGTAAGAATTGTTTCACCAGGAACTGATTTATCATTTAGAATTAAAGGAATTAGTGCAATTCCTTGTGCTGGTGAGTTTAATATACCGGATGGTGAAATATTTACTGCGCCAATAAAGGATTCTGTTAATGGAATTATCCAATATAATACTCCATCACCTCAAAGAGGAGATGTATATTCTAATATTAAATTAACATTTAAAGATGGTAAAATTATTGAAGCAAGTAGTGAATCAGGAGATCAAGAAAAGTTAAATAAAATATTTGATACAGATGAAGGGGCAAGATACGTTGGAGAATTTGCAATAGGAGTGAACCCTCTTGTTACAAAGCCCATGGGAAATATTTTGTTTGATGAGAAGATTGCTGGAAGTATTCATTTTACTCCTGGAATGTGTTATGAAGAGGCAAGTAATGGAAATGTATCAGCTATTCACTGGGATTTAGTTTTAATTCAAACACCCGAATATGGTGGAGGAGAAATCTATTTTGATGATATTTTAATAAGAAAAGATGGACGCTTTGTTATTGAAGGATTATTTGGATTAAATCCAGAAAACTTATTATAAAATTAACACCAATCACGAGATTGGTGTTTTCTTTATCTTTATTTTGTAAAGGTAAAGATATGTGATAAAATATTATAAGAGGTGATTACTATGCAGAAGAAACGATTTTGGATATTGATAGGAATTGGAGTTGTAATTCTTTTTGCTTTTATCCTTTTAAGTAACATAATTAGTGTTGGAGAAAAGTTAAGAGGAATTCATGAATATGTTGAGTATGGTTTTTATGGACTTTCAATTATTTTGGTTTACGTTTTAATTATCAATCCTGTACGAGTAATTACTTTTGCGCCTACTTTTAGTATTGATGCAATACTAGATGATGATAACAAAAGATTCAAAATCTATAAAGACGCTGCGAAGATATTAATAAAAAATGATTATTTAACAGATGAAGATAAAGAGAATCTCACGACTAATATGAATAATAAAGATGAGCTTAAAAGTGCTTTAACTGTTGTGTTTGACACAACAATTAAAGAAGAAATAAATAAGCTGATTATTAAAAATTCAACAACTGTATTAGTATCAACAGCTTTATCTCAAAATGGTAATTTAGATATGTTAAGTGTTGTGGCGATAAATCTAAAGATGATTAAAGAGATTGTCCAACTTTCAGGATTTAGACCAACTTATCCTAATCTTGCGAAACTCAGTTTAAATGTACTTGTTACTAGTTTAATAGCTGAAGGAATAGAAGACATTGAGGTTAGTGAACTTCTTCCAAATAAGGTTAGTGAGACATTAACAGAGTTACCGTTCTTAAAAACAATTTCTTCTTCGATTTTAGGTGGAATAGCTAACGGAATGTTAACTTGTCGTGTGGGAGTTGTAACAAGAAAATATTTGTTTAATGACAACAAACTATTAACAAAAAGAGAAATAAGAAGAATGGCATATATTGAATCAATAAAAATGATGCCGATTATAGTGAAAGATGGATTGGCAGTATTTCCAAAAGGAATATCTAGTGTGTTTATTAAACCATTTAGAAAGCGTGCTAAAAAAGCTGAGGATAAAGAATAATGAAAAAATTTGGTAAGAGAGTTTTAATCTTTGTTGGTATTATTGGAGTATTATATGCTGTGTATATGTTGATGGTAATGCCGGGTGGTTACGTTGATAAAAATGATTTGGTAAATGGATATGTCGATAATTTGAATAGTTCTGATGTTTGTTTAGACCATTTCAATGAAGAAACGCAAGGACATTGTGCAGCGATGACTGAATTATTAAAAGATCATACTGTAGTTGTTACTAGTACAGTTACTAGTGGTGATACACTTATTGTTTATTTAACTGTCGATGGATCGGAAGTTGATTTTGTTGTTTCCTTTGTTGAAGTAGAAGTAACTGGGATTAAAAGTGTTTTTAATAAGACATATATATTAATTGATTTTATGATTTAATATTAATAAAAAGGTCTGCAAAAATTTGCAGACCTTATTTTTTTGAATAAATTACAAGTGGTACCATCATTTCATCTTCAGACATTCCTGCATGATGAGCAATATAGCCATTTCCATTGTTTAATGTGAACATATATTTATCAATTGCGAGTCCCATATAATCTCCTAAAAAAGAGTCAATCATTTTATGTTTCTCTCCTTCTCCATAGATTTTAGAATCTAGAATTTCTTGTTTAGAATAAAGTTTGTAATATTTTCCATAACTACTATTAAATAAATCTTTGAATTCTTTCAATTTTCCTTCTTTAACAAAGAAATTAATAGCTCTTGGCTCCATTGAAGGAAATCTCACTAGCATTTTAATTAATTCTTTGTTGTCAAATAAAGGAATTTCTTTAATATCTGTAAGACCATGATCAGCAATACAGATGACAATTGTATCATCACTAATATTGTTTATAAGTTCTTCGAAGTCACTATTTAAATCGGTTACAACTTTTTTTGTTTCTTTACTATAGATTCCTGTTTTATGTTCGATTAAATCTGGTTCAATCCAATACAAGTAATTAAAACTTTCGTCAGTGTTGTGAGTGATTAATAAGACTTTCTCAATTTCATCTTTGAAACTTTCAGATCCATTTTTAACAAAAGAAGGGAATAACTCGTTAGTAATAATATTGGGATTTTGTTTGTGAATTTTTTCACCTATTCTTTCGAAAGATAAATATTTACTTCTTAAATCTTCGACGATAATACGTTTTTCATCATAAAAATCCCGATTTTGAAAAACAACAAGATTTACATCTTCATTCTCAAAATACTGAACCCATCCTAAATGACCATTAACAATAGGTGGAACAGCTGAAAGAACTGCGTCAGTAGCTGCGACTGTTGTTGGTGGAAAAACGCTTGTGATTTCACTTATCATATATTTATTTAAAGCATCATCTTTGTTTAATAGGTTTTTAATAAGATTACTTCCCATTCCATCTAACAATATATAGATTACATGATTATAACCTTTACTAAGTTCTTTATCCAATGCTTTTATAGAAGCGTATTTGTTCTTTACTCTATAATGTTTTAAGATTGAATTTGAGACATTCATAATTGAATTTTTGTAATTTGGGTATACTATTTTCATATTGTGACCTCCGATATTTCATTAAATTATAGCATAGAAAAAAATGAAATCAAATAATATTTTATTGAATGAGAAAACGAAAATATAATATTTTTGTTAGATTATATAATTAAGTAATAACTCTATTGTGTTTTCAATCCCTTTTACGTGTGTTCTCTCCATACCGTGAGAAGCGTGAACTCCTGGGCCTAGTAAAGCTCCTTTAAAGTCGTTTCCACCTCTAATAGCTGCGGAAACATCACTACTATAATAAGGATATATATCAATTGCATGATTGATTTTCTTATCCTTAGCAATTTTTACTAACTTATTAGTTAATTCGTAATCGTAAGGACCAGATGAGTCCTTAGGGCAGATTGATACATCATATTCTGTGCATGTCAAATCATCGCCAATACATCCCATATCAACAGCAATCATTTCATCAAGTTCGGGGATAAAAGAAGCACCATGTCCGACTTCTTCATATGTTGAAATAATAAACTTTATGGTATATTTTGGAGTAATATTATTATCTTTTAAGTATTTAATTAGTCCAAAAATACTTGCCACATTTATTTTATCATCTAAAAATCTAGATTTAACAAAACCACTTTTAGTTATTGTTGTTTTAGGATCGATAATAATAAAATTACCAACTTCAATTCCTAATTTTAAGACATCTTCTTTTGTTTTTACAATTTCATCAATTCTAACGTACATATTTTTTGGATCTCTAACCTTTGTTTTTGCATCTTTAAAAACGTGTGCTGCTGGACTTGTAGAAAGGAAAGTCCCGGTATAAGATTTATTATCTCTTGTAATAATAGTACAATATTCACCATCTAATGTTGGCCATAT
The DNA here is from genome assembly GCA_030600605.1 of Mycoplasmatota bacterium. Lineage (GTDB taxonomy): Bacteria > Bacillota_I > Bacilli_A > Izemoplasmatales > Izemoplasmataceae > JAFGXW01. The sequence goes on along the minus strand of JAUVLT010000002.1, from coordinate 7,833 downwards.
AGGGCCACCAATAGTTGTGAATTTTATTTCTCCAGTAGCAGAAACACTTCTAACCATTGCACCTAAAGTATCAACATGAACACTTAAACCAACTGTGTAATCTGTTGTTCCGTTGTAAGTAATTATAGTGTTTCCTTTTTTTGTTCTGATGTACTCAAGATTAAATTTATCAGCCTCAGTTTCAATTCTTTTTGCAATTTCTTTCGTAAATCCACTGGGACTAGGAATAAGTAATATCTCTTTTGCTAAGTTTAAAATATAATCTCTATCTAAATTCATAAAATCACCTCAATATATTATAACAAAAATATGTAATAAAATAAATATATGATATAATAATTTTGGAGGTGATAATTATGAAAATTGTTTTTGGGGGAGCTTTTAATCCCGTAACAAATGCTCATATATTAGTTTATGAATATGTAACTTCTAGACTAAGTGTTGATGAGTTTATCTTTTTACCAGTCAGTAGCGCATATACTAAAAGTGAACTAGCTAGTAATTATCATCGTGTCAATATGTTAAATATTGCTGTTAAGAATTTAAGTAATATAAAGATTAGTAAACTAGAGATAGACGATACTGATTTCTTAGGGACATATCAATCATTAATTAGATTATCTGATAGTGATCAATGTGAAATAGGTTTTGTTATTGGAGCTGATAATTTATTTAATATGCATAAATGGATTAATATTGAAGGTATTTTATCAGAGTTTAATATCATCGTACTTGGAAGATTAGGTATTGATATAAAAGGAAGTATTAAAGGTAATCCTATCTTGAAAAAATATTTCCATAAATTTATTATATTTGATGATTTTGATGTTAATATAAGTAGTACCTTATTTAGAGAAGAATTTGATAGAACACAAGTAAATAAAGAGGTATATCAATACATTATTGATAATAACCTGTATAGAGGTGAAAAGAATGTATAGTAAAGGATTTGTTAAAATAGCAAGTGTAACACCAAAACTGAAAGTTGGTAATCCAACATATAACGTTAACGAAATGCTTAAAATACTTGATGAGGTTCAAGCGAGCATTACTGTTTTTCCAGAACTTGGTGTTAGTGCTTATACTTGTAATGATCTCTTTTTTAAAGAGAGTTTGCTTGGAGAAACTACAAAAGCAATAAAGTATTTACTAAAAAATAACAAGTATAAAGGAATAGTAGTTATTGGAGCTCCTTTAGAAGTTGATGGGGTATTATATAACTCTGCTTTTGTAATTAAAGAAAATAAAATATTAGGAATAATTCCTAAGTTTTACTTACCTAATACTTGTGAATTTTATGAGAAGAGATGGTTTCAAAGTGGATTTGAGATTGTTAAACAAAAATCAAGCGTTAACTATTTAGGTAATACAATTCCATTTGGTAATTTAATCTTTAAAAGTATAGATGGACAAATTAGTTTCGGAATTGAAATTTGTGAGGATATGTGGGCTCCAATTAGTCCTGGTAATATCTTAGCGATTAACGGAGCGAAGATTATTATCAATTTATCGGCATCAAACGAGGTTCTTGGTAAAAGAGAAATTAGAAAGAGAACAATTCTAGAGCACTCTAGAAGAAACGAAGGGGCTTATATTTATAGTAGTGCTGGAGTTAATGAATCAACAAGTGAAACAGTTTTTAGTGGGCATAACATAATTGCCCAAAACGGCTTGTTGATTGTTGAAACTGAAAACTTTAATCAAGAGTCAGAAATACTTTATGGAGATATTGATTTACAGCAAATTGATTTTAAGAGAAGAAACAATTCTTCTTATCGAGATACATTAAATCGTTTTGAACACAATTATCAAGAAGTAATATTTGAAATAAAAGAAACACAGGAATACAGCTTCTCAAAAAAGTTTGATAGCACGCCATTTGTTCCTAAAGAAAATGTGTTAGCTGATTTTGAAAAAATAGCAGCTTTACAAGAAAATGCATTGATTAAAAGAATTAAACATGTGCGTGCTGATAGTTTAGTTATTGGAGTGAGTGGTGGACTTGACTCTACTTTAGCATTGTTAATCGCAATTAGAAGTTTTGATAATTTAAAGATAGATCGAAAGAAAATAATCGCAGTAACGATGCCAGGACTTCACACTTCTGAAATAACAAAGAAAAATGCACTTGATTTAATGAATAATTTAGGAGTTGCTGTTTTAGAGATAGATATTAATAGTCATGTTAAAGCTCATTTTGATTTAATAGGGCATGATGGAGTTACAGAAGATATTACATACGAAAATACCCAAGCTAGAATCAGAACAGCAATTTTAATGAATTTAGCAAATAAGTATAAAGGAATTGTACTTGGAACTGGAGATTTAAGTGAACTTGTACTTGGATGGTGTACATATAGTGGCGATCAAATGAGTATGTATGGGATTAACGCTGGAATTCCTAAAACACTAGTAAAATTTATGATTTATAACTACGCAATTAATAGATTTAAAAAGGATGTTAGAGAAACTTTATTAAGTATTTTAGATACTCCAATTACTCCGGAATTAACTTCAAATCAAAAGACAGAAGACGCTATCGGGAAGTATCTGGTCAATGATTATATAATCCATCGAGTATTTCGTCATGGAGATTCTGAACAACGAATTATGTGGCTATTAGAAATTGTTTTTAAATTGAATAAAACAGAAAGTGAAAAGTATACAAGAAACTTTTTTAAGAGATTTTATTCTCAACAATTTAAAAGACAAGCTTTACCAGATTCACCAAAAATTATCGATATCAGTATTTCTCCAAGAGGAGATCTCAGATTGCCAAGTGATATTGATTATTAACATACTTAAAAGTATTAAAGATTTTATTAAAAAAAGTGAAAAAATATTTCAAGAAAATAAAATTATATATGTCAAAACTAGGAGGTGTATATGTCAAAAACAGTGGTAATAGGACTTAGTGGTGGAGTAGATAGTAGTGTTGCAGCGGTATTGTTAAAAGAACAAGGTTATAATGTTATTGGACTATTTATGAGAAACTGGGATAGTACTACTAATAATGATTTATTAGGCAATCCTGATCTTAATGATGAGATATGCCCTCAAGAGATTGACTATCAAGACGCAGTAAATGTTGCCAAGAAGATAGGAATGCCTATATTTAGAGTTGACTTTATTGAGGAATACTGGGAAAATGTATTCACTTATTTTTTAGATGAGTATAAAAAAGGTAGAACACCAAATCCTGATATTTTATGTAATAAATATATAAAATTTGATGCTTTTTTAGAATATGCGAAAAAATTTAATGCTGACTATATTGCAATGGGGCATTACGCAAGAGTTGAAATTATTGATAAAAAACCGACCTTACTTCGTGGAATTGATGATAATAAAGATCAAACATATTTCCTTAGTCAATTGACCGAATATCAACTTTCTAAAACATTATTTCCGATTGGGCATTTGACTAAAAAAGAGGTTAGAAATATTGCTTACAAATATGATTTGTCTACTAAAGATAAAAGAGATTCAACAGGTATCTGTTTTATAGGTGAACGTGATTTTGATAAATTCTTAAGTAACTATTTACCAAGTAAAAAGGGAAAAATACTAACTGAAGATGGTACTAAAATTGCCGAACATAATGGTCTTATGTATTATACAATTGGACAAAGAAAAGGTCTTGGAATTGGTGGCAGTAATGTATATGGTAATGAGCCTTGGTTTGTAATTGGTAAAGATTTATCAAAGAACGAATTGTATGTTGGTCAAGGATTTCATCATCCTGTATTGTACAGTGATTCTTGTTTGATTGATGATGTCAATTTGATTAATCATGATAAGTTTGATAACAAATATATTTATACTGCTAAGTTTAGTTATAGACAACCAGATACAAAGGTTTTGATTAAACATATTGGTGATGAATTACTCATTACATTTTTAGAAGATGTTAGAGCAGTTACACCTGGTCAAGCAGCAGTAATTTACCAAGATGATCGTTGTCTTGGTGGTGGATTCATAAAAGAAGTATATAAAGATAATAAAAAAAGAAAATACTAGGAGGAATTATGAAAGCAAAAATGATATTAGAAAAAGGTAATAAAGAAGTAATTATTGAACTATTTGAAAAAGATGCTCCAATTACAGTTGCAAATTTTAAGAGTTTAATTGAAAAGGGGTTTTATAATGGACTTACTTTTCATCGCGTAATAACTGGTTTTGTAGCTCAAGGTGGGTGTCCTTTAGGAAATGGAACTGGTGGACCAGGATATAAAATTAAATGTGAAACTGATAACAATCCAAATAAACATGAAATAGGATCTTTATCAATGGCTCACGCTGGTAAAAATACTGGTGGATCACAATTCTTTATTTGTTTTAATCCACTTCCTCATTTAGATGGAGTTCATACCGTATTTGGGAAGGTTGAGAAAGGAATGGACGATGTCTTTAATATTTCGCAAGGAGATGTCATAAAAGAAATAGTTATTTTATAGGGGGTGGCAAATTTGAAAAAGATAGGGCTTGCCTTAGCTGGTGGTGGAGCACGAGGTGCATACCAAATAGGTGCTTGGAAAGCGCTGACTGAATTAGGGATTACTAATAATATAAGTGTTTATTCAGGAGCCAGTGTAGGTAGTTTAAATGCTGTGTTGTTTGCCATGGGTGATTATGATTTAGCAAAAGAAATTTGGCTTAAATTAGACAAAGATAGTCTGTTTAATATTGAAAAACAAATCTATAAAAGGATTTTTAGAGAAAAATTAAACTTTTTAAACCGTGGAGTATATAATACTAAAAGATTAGAAAAGTTAATGGATAATACCATTGATTATAATAACATTAAAGATAAAGAAATTTATGTAGCTACTACTTATTTAGGAGGAGAAAAAAGTACTTTCTTTGATTTGTTAAGAACTAATTATAAACATTATTTTAAATCAGATAATCAAATTAATTATCATTTATTAAGAGACATGAAACATGAGGATATTAGAAAGGTTATGTTAGCGTCGTGTGCTATACCAGTAGCTTTTCGACCAATTAGAATTGGGAATGAAACGTTTTATGATGGTGGTATTTTAGATAATACACCTTATCAACCTTTAATTGATGCTGGCTGCGAAGTAATAATAATTATTGATTTATTCAAAGCAACATTCATTAAGAAAAAAGTTGTTACTGGTGTAAAATTGATTACTGTTCATCCAAGAAGAAGTTTAAGAGGGGTACTGGATTTTAATAATAAATATATTCAGAGAAGATTTGATTTAGGCTATATAGACACAATGGAAAAGATTAAAAAACACTTAAAAGATTTTGAATAGTAAAGAAAAAAGCCGCCTTTATTACTAATATAGTAATGGAGGTGTTTTTTAATGAAAAAAATAATTGTATTAAGTTTATTGATTTTTTTAAGTAGTTTTTATTACCAAAACATTAAAGCAAATGATTATCTTACTTATCAAGAAATTACTTCAGAACATTCAGGAGTAAAGATGTTAGAAAAGTATAGTAATAGTGATTATGATAAGTATTATAAAAAGATCAAAAAGAGAAGATTTTGGGGATGGAGAACGTATGTTGCCTACGAAAATGAAAAAACATATTTTACAAAAGAAACGCTTTACGTTATTGAAAATCAAGGAGAATCAGCCATAATTGAGACTTTTAGTTTTCAATCCAAGGAACAAATAAAGAAACAATATAGTGCTACTGGTACAATTGGAATGGATATCTCAGGAAAAGCTTATGGATTCAAGTTAGGGCTAGAAGAACAACTAAAATTTTCGATGACAGCTACAAAAACAACAACTGTTGAAGAAGAATTTGAAATCAAAGTATACGTTGATCCAATGACAAAATTAGTCGTTACAATTCAAGGAGAAGGAAAAGTAAGTAACGGAGTAGCTAAATATTTCCGTTTTTTTAAAAATGTAAAAAAAGGTGGCTGGGAAATATTTGTAATAACAACTGAATATTATAGCTTAACAAAGGTGAAAATTGATGAGACTTAAAATAATTGGCGGAGTCCTATCATTTTTATTAATATCGTTATCAATTTTATTATTTATAGAAGATAATCCCAAAACAAAAATAATTGTATCTCCTAAAATATATTCTATTGTAAAAAGCAGTGATAATGAAAAGTTTAATATCACTTTGTTAGTTAGTAATTTAGACAGTTATTATTTTAACCAAGATTATATTTCTAGTATTAGTCTATCTTCTAATAATGATGAAATTATTCCGTTAGTATTAAGTGAAATTAAGAAAAGTCAAGAACAGTATATTTACAACGATGATGTTTATTACTATATGACTTTAGAGCTTAAACTAGGTTTTCAGAGTGATGATTATCTTATTAGTATGACTGAAGCGCATTTAGATATTACCTATAAAAATGCTTTTGAAATAAATCTTTTTGTAGGTGAGTTTAACTACTATTTTTACGATGAAATTAATACTGATTTCAGTTTAAACAATTTACTATCAACTCATACTTTAATTAATGATATTGATACTGCTAGTGGATTATTACTCAACTTAGGAAATCTTACTGATTATAATATTACTATTAGTAAAGTCGAACTTGGAACTAGTAATGTTGTTGCTAATAATTACTATTTATCAGAAATATATTCATTACCACAAATTGATGAAAATCCAGAAGAAATATTAAATATAGAAAACTATAACTATAATAATCATAGCGATTATTTACCAAATAATATATTGCTTAGAAAAAATAATGAGATAATGATTTATGTTCCCTTTAGTTATACCGGAGATATTGGTTATCTCTATCGATTTTACGTTGAAGTGCATTATGTTGTTAATAATGAAGAAAAAGTATATATAATAGATGATTTCCCGTATATAAATACAACTAATTACAAAGAAGAACTTGAAAGTAGGTATTACTTCTATGAATACGATAATTGAAATCAAGGATTTTAAAAAACAATATCATAATTACTTAGTTAGTATCAAGGATATTACATTTACTAAAAGAGTTAACTTGTTAGTCGGAAAAAATGGTAGTGGTAAATCGACTTTACTCAAAGGAATGGCGAAATTAATAAACCATGAGGGACAAATACTAAATGATTGTAAAATAAGTTTTATGAGTGAGTTTGTTAGTTATCCTTTAGATTTAGATCTAAATACTTTTTTAACACAATTAAATAAGATAAGTATGAATTTATTAAGTGAAAATGAGATGACAAATCTACTGGTCAATTTTCGGATACTGGATAAACTAAATGAAAGTTTACATAGCTTATCTAAGGGAATGAAAGCTAAAGTGAACGTTATTCAATGTTTGATGGAAGACGCAGATATCTACTTGCTTGATGAACCAATTAGTGGATTAGATAAACTCGGAGTTAAATCCCTAATTGAGTATATTAAAGCCTCGAAGAAAATGTTTGTTATAAGTACGCACTTAGATAATGATTTCAAAGAAATATGTGATGAGGTATTTTATCTATGATTAGTATGTTTAAACTACATTTTTATTATTTGTTTTCTTGGAAAGCAATGTATTTTTTTACAATATTAATGGTAATTAGTGTTGTTTGTTTTTTAATATTTTCAAGATTTTATTTAGATTATGATCTTTTAGATTTCAATGGGCAATACTATCAAGAAGAGTATTATTTTGAAAGTATAAACTATTTAAAAATAGTAATTGTATTAACAAATCTTTTTTTAGTGATTAATAGTTTTGTATTAAATAAATATGATGTATTTTTATTAATTAGGAGAAGTGAAAAACAAGTAATTATAAGTAAAACTATAACTTTGTTGATGGGGAGCGCAGTTGTTTCACTTTTCTTGTATCTACTATTTTTAATTACCGGATTATTT
>JAUVLT010000092.1 GCA_030600605.1 Mycoplasmatota bacterium | reverse complement strand
ATGTTTAAATCCCATTTTTTCATAAAGTTTCTTAGCATTCTTATTATCTAAATCAACATGTAAAGACAAATTACCATTTGTCTTATCAATGGCTTGTTTTATAAGTTCTGTACCAATACCCCGACCTTTGGACGTTTTAATAGTGCCAATGTATGCTAAATGATAGGTCGGTATAAAATCTTCAAACAGTGTATTGACAATAATGCAAACACCTAAATTTTCATCATTTTGTTCTGCAAGTAAAATATAACCCTTTCCCATAGCGTTTTTTAAAGCATCTACGATTTCTATTTCAGGATCAGAATATTCGGCAAGATAGGTTTTCACATAGCCTAATACTCTGTCAAAGCCATCACCGCCGAGGTCATCAATTTGTTTGATTGTCGCTTTGCTTCTAGCATCATCTAAGACAATGACGTGAATACCATTCTCTAAATCTTGTTCTTTCACTTGTTTTAAGAAAGCCGCCATCGGATATGCGTTTTCTTTTGACATGTAGATTTGTTCTGAATTTCTTAACAAATTCTTTGCATACTTTAATTCTTCATCACTAATGATGATTACACTTCCATAGCTTTCTTCGATTGCTTTTTTTGATATTTCAAGCAATTCCTTATTACTTTGAATGTATGTGGTAGAGTCGTTAAATTGTGTGTTTTCAATAAGCTGATTTTCTTGATGGATCCCACAGTATATCTTAGGGAACCTATTCTCATTGTGAACCCAATCTTTTAAAAATACATTGTACATACTATTTAGCGTATAGCCAAAGCTAGATTGAGTATAAATCGTATCGATTTGTTTCAATTTACCAATGATTTCTTCCGTAATTTCTTCGAGTGTCATTAAAAATATATGCTTATGTGTATAACCTTCTAAAGCCAAATAATCATGATTCTTTTCTACTAGTGCTTTGATAATTTCATAATGGTTTTTATGATCCACAGCTCTCATATCAACTAATTCTAGCTCATTGAATATCTTTTTTTTCCACGACTCATGCTTGAATCTTGGAACTTTAACTTGTAAGTTTTCCTTATCTGCAAAATACTTTATCGCAGTTACATAGGCCTGTGACCCATCCACCCAAATCATTTTTTGATGATGAGCTATCGCATCTTTACATAACACTTCAGCGATTCTTGCATACTTATGATTTGTTGGGTTAGCACCTTCCATTTTCAAGTATATTCTTTTAACTTTTAATAATTTTTCTAGATTAATCAATCGTACTAAAGGTGTTTTACCTGATACTTTCATATAATATCATCCTCCTTTATATAGTATATCAAATTAGAAAATTAAATCAAATTAGAAAAGGGGCTGACACTAATCCTTTTTCTTATGTCTATATATTAAAAACCTATTTACGACAACACCTTCTTTTTTATGTTTCCAAAGAAACATTCTATCAATTCACTCGTTATAACATTTTTATGATAATCAATCAATTTTTAATAAATATTATTTTTAGAGAATTTTTAAAGTTTTAATTTATTATTTTTTTTAATTATTTTATGTGTATAATAAGAGTAAAGGTGCAACACGATATTACTTTCGCTTTTTTTATAGCTATTAATTAAGGAGTATGTCATGTCAAAATCTCGTAGAAAGAAAAACGAAGAAACAAAAAGACGTTTTGAAGCAATCAAAGATTTAATGTCTACTTTTGCCATGTCTACGGTTGCTGTGGTTGCAGCTGTAACTTTGATTCCAGCATCTCCTAAAGCTGAAATTACTAAAGTTGTGGCTTTAAGTGAAGAAATTGTCTATCAAGTAAATGTTACTGATGAGGACAATGCTTTAGATTTATCTACACTTTTTGTAGTGCTTGAAAATCAATTAGAATTTTATGAACAATTTATTAGTTTGGGTGAAAACTCAGGCTATTTTGATAATTTAGAATATGATACTGAATATCGTTTAAGTGTTTATGGTAATAAAGGTTTTGGACAAGAACGACTGGATACCTTGATGATTACAACTGGAGAAAAAATAGGTGGTACGATTTTATCTGTGACACCAGAGACTATTGATTTTTCAACAAGTTATTTTGTTGATGTGTCCGTTTATGATCCTAATTTAAAATATATTTCCATTAATCTATATTATGGTTATATTTCAGAACATGATACCGAATTACAGTATTCATCGATTGCTGTTACTTCATCACGAATGAATATTGAGTTATTCGATATTTATACATCCGAGGCCTTTCATATATATCTTGAAGGTACGACATCAGAAGGTACGGAATTGCTTGATGAGATTTGGGTGACACCACCATTTGAGCTATATACATCACTTTATATGAATTATATTAATAGTGAAGAGATTGGTTTCTTCATATATAATGATATGGATGTCGGTAATATCAGTTACGAAATGAATATTTATAAAAACGATTTACTTATAAGAACAGATCAAATAATTTTAGAGCAAAGTGAATTTGAAGGCAGTGAATTTGTAATTGATGAATTATTACCAAATACAACATATGCCTTGGAGTGCATTGCAACATACACAAATCCACAAACCTTAAGGCAGGAGCAAGATATTATTTATCAAGAAGAAATAACTACACTAGATGTTTATACATACAGTTATAGTGTGGAGACATTTAATGATTATATAGAAGTGACAATCATTTTAAATGATCCTAACAATTATTTTCAAAATGCATATTATGAATCTTACGATACAAGTGCTGATTATCATATATTCTTAGATAGTGAAACTTATTTGTTTAATGATAATGGTAATGATAAATCTGTCACATTCACCATACTCATACCAACAACTTCTGCGTATCAAATCACAATAGGTATAAGAAGTCAGTTTGATTATTCAGTAAAACAAATCATTGATATTATTATTTTCGAATAGGGAGCTAGCTATAGAAAAAACAAGTAAAAGATAAAAATAGTTAAAAACCTACTATTAAGGTATATTTAAAAGAGGTTCTGAGAACCGTAAATTTATATATGAATAGAAATTTACTTATTTAGAATCGTCATAAAAAATATT
>JAUVLT010000026.1 GCA_030600605.1 Mycoplasmatota bacterium | reverse complement strand
AATATTTTTTATGACGATTCTAAATAAGTAAATTTCTATTCATATATAAATTTACGGTTCTCAGAACCTCTTTTAAATATACCTTAATAGTAGGTTTTTAACTATTTTTATCTTTTACTTGTTTTTTCTATAGCTAGCTCCTTAATTAGATTTTAACAAATGCTTAAACATTCTACAAGAAAAGCGACTTTTAATAGACAAATTAGACTCATTGGCATATAATTGTTTTGTGGTGATTATATGATAAATAAACTAAATATTGAAAAGTTTTATGATTATTTTGACTCAGTAGCTAATTTGCTTTATAGTAACTACAAATTAAGCTATCTTGAGGGGATGAGTGAGGCTTTTAATTTTTTACTTGATGCCGAATTAGAGGGTGAATATAAACTCGAAGATATTTCTCAAATAGAGGCTTTTAAACAAAACATAATTGATATTTCTTTTGAAAAAGAAGAAATTAGAAAAGGTGTCCAATTAGGATTGTTAAAAGGATATAAACATCAATATATCTCTAATGAGTATCTAACACCAGATACAATAGGTATTTTTATTGGATACCTAGTTGAAAAGCTATATAAAGATACAAAATTAGAGAATATTTTAGATCCTCTTATGGGAAGTGGTAATCTTGTTTTTACTATTTTGAATCATCTAGAAAAGAATATAAAGATATTTGGAATAGATAATGATTTACTAAAGTGTAAAATATCTAGAAATATCGCTGATTTGTTAGAGTTTGATAGTGAGATGTTTTATCAAGATACACTAACATATTATGATCAAGGATTTGATTTAATTGTTTCTGATTTACCAATAAGCGAAGATGATAATGATTATTTTCCTTATAAGGTTATAAATCATTATTTAGATAGTTTAGGAGAGGAAAAATATTTTTTCGTGATTATTGAAAATGATTTTTTTGAAAAGAAGAATAGTGAAGTGTTTAAAAAAGAAATTGATAAGAAAGCAAATATCTTTGGTTTGATTAAACTAAGTGAATCATTATTTAAAAATAATCCTAAGAGTATTTTAATCTTAAAAAAGTTTGGGAAAAAGGTTATCAAACCAACTGAATTTTTGATGGTTGATTTACCAAGCTTTAAAGATCTTGATAGTTTGAATAATACAATAGCTCAAATCGATTTGTGGTTTGAAAAGAGAGAGGTAGAATAATATGAAAATTATGGCAGTTAATGCAGGAAGCTCATCTTTAAAATTTAAATTACTTGATATGCCAAACGAAAAAGTTATAGTAAGTGGTATTGTTGAACGTATTGGTATTATTGATTCTGTTTTCTCTATAAAATATAGTGATAAGAAATTTAAAGAAATTTTAGATATTCCAACTCATAAAGTGGCAGTCGATATGCTACTTAAAAAACTTGTTGATTTAAATATAGTAAATAGTTTGGATGAAATTGAAGGAATTGGACATCGTGTTGTTCATGGTGGAGAAAAGTTTTCTAATTCAGTAATTATTACTAAAGAAGTATTAGATGTAATTGAAGAAGTGAGTCATTTGGCTCCTTTGCATAATCCAGCCAATTTAACGGGGATTTATGCGTTTCAAGAAGCATTACCAAAAATTCCTGCTGTTGCAGTATTTGATACAGCATTTCATCAAACTATGAACCCGATTGCTTATATGTATAGTGTTCCTTATGAGTGGTATGTAAAATATGGAGTTAGAAAATATGGATTCCACGGTACTAGTCATAAATATGTTAGCCAAAGAGCTGCAATTATGTTAGGAAAAAATATTGAGGATACAAAACTTATTGTTTGTCATATCGGTAATGGGGCTAGTTTATGCGCAGTAGATGGTGGAAAAAGTGTTGATACATCAATGGGATTCACTCCATTAGCTGGAATTCCAATGGGAACTAGAAGTGGTGATATTGATCCAGCAATTGTTCAATTTATTTCTGAAAAAGAAAATAAAACATTAGATGAAGTAATTAATGAATTAAACAAGAAATCCGGATATTTAGGGTTAAGTGGATTTTCTAGTGATTCAAGAGATTTATGGGATGCAGTTTCTAGAGGAGATGAAAAAAGTATTTTAGCTGTTAAGAAGCAAGCAAAAATTATTGCTGATTATATCGGTGCTTATTATTTAACACTTGGAAGTTGTGATGCTATATGTTTTACAGCTGGTATTGGAGAAAATGCCAGTGAAACAAGAAAGTTAGTTGCCAATAATATAAAAGCTCTTGGAACGGTTTTAGATCCTAAAAAGAATATGCATCAAAGTGAAGAAATGGTAATATCTAAGAAGAGATCAAGAATTAAATTATTAATGATTCCAACTAATGAAGAAGTAATGATTGCTAGAGATACAATGAGATTGATTTAATAATAAGAAAAAGACAGGATTTATAAGTATTATACTTTTAGAGGAGGAATAATATGAAAAAGACTGTCTTTTTATTATGTTTAATGATTTTTACAATGCCTTTTATACAAGTAGAGGGGATAAGCAACAATCAAGTTCATAGTTTTGATAATTATGAAATTATTATTGAAGATTATTATGTGGGCGACAATAAAGGTATCTCAATTGAAAAAACAGGCACAGATCCTTTTTATACAACCCTAAATAATGAGTTAGAGTCATATATTATAAATGGCGTAACTAGTGTGAATAATTATTACATTATTTTTGGTAGTAACCATATAGTAGGTAATAGTACATATTATGATTCAATGTTTATTGTTATTGATCAACTTGGTAATTTAATTAAGCAGGTTACTTTTGATTATGATGATTTAGAAGAAATTGTAGGAGTATATTATATTGATGATATAATTATTTTTCATACAATTAAAACAACTGATGATGGATTTAGATATCAATTTGTTAGTAATTACTTTTCATCATATGATTTATCTTTTAATTTAATTGATACGATTGATATAGGCACTGAAATTAAAGAGATAACTTCTAATGAAAGATATATTTTGTTTAACTATGAGTATGATGATTTATATAATGGCGCAATTAGAAATGACTTATCAATTTTACTACCAACTGATATAGTAAACATTTCTAATCAAGAAATATTTATTAATGAAATTAATATTGAGTTTTTAAATAGTGCTTTATTAAATAATGAAATTGTAAAAAATGGGGTATTTCTTAACTATCCAGGAAATTATAAATTAGTATACAATAACTCTGAATATAATTTTGTATTGAAACCTGTTATTACAGGCATTGAAGATAATAAATTTTATAACACCGGATTAACACCTATAATTAGCGGTGGGAATATCATGCTTAATAATGATGTTTATATTTCAGGCACAGAAATTAATGAACCAGGAAACTATGAACTTAGTATTTCAGGTATCAATGATTATATTGAAACATATAATTTTACAATAACTAGTAATATGACAGGAGTTACAAATAATCATACATATATAGAACCAGTTAGCATTTCTTTTAACGGAGAAGGATACCTAAATAATCAATTTATTAACTCTCCTATTGAAGTTTATGAAACTGGAGAGTATGTACTAAAAATCAAAGGAGATAATAATTACTTAGAAACATATTATTTTCAAATTGATAAAGATGTAGAAACAATGACAATTGTGGATTTCATTCAGAGATTTGATATATTTATCTTAGTCATAGTTTTGATAAGTGGTGGAATAATATTAAAGAAAAAGTAAATAAATATTTACTTTTCCTTTTTATATAAAAGGGTAAAAATATGGTATAATTTTCTTAAGGTGGTGATTGTATGAACTTTGTTAATTTATTCGTTGAAACAAATTATTCAATGAATGGCTCAAACATTAGAATTAATGAATTAGTAAACAAAGCAGTAGTAAATAATTATACTTCTTTAGCAATCACTGACAAGAAAATGTATGGCGTTATTAAGTTTTATAAAGAATGTATTAAGAATAACATTAAACCTATTATTGGTCTCAATGTTATTGTTGAGGGAATAAGTAATGACTCAAGAAATAATATTTTATTATATGCCAAGAATAATGAAGGGTATCAAAATCTTTTAAAACTAGCGAGTATATCTAGTTTGAGTGATGTTATTACATTAAAAGAAATGAAGAAATATTCAAAAAATATTATTGCTTGTTTAAATACAGAAATGAGTGAGATTACTTCGTATTTTAATAATAATCAAACAAATGAATTAAATGAATCTTTTATTTTGCTAACCAGTCTTTTTGAAGATTTATATTTTAGAGTAACTAATAATGTAGATTTTAATAATCTAATTAAAAAAACACAGAAATTAGTAGTGTTAGATTATGTTCATTATTTAGATGAAGAAGATTATACAGTTTCTAATGTATTGAAGAAAATATTCTCGAAAGAATCATTTGATTTATTTTCTAATAACCAAGGAAAGTACTTGAAGACAAAAGAAGAAATTTTAGATATATATAAAGATTATCCAGATGCACTTGAAAATACATATTTGATTAGTGAGATGTGTAATGTATCAATATCTTTTGATCATACATATCTGCCTTCTTTTAAAGTTAAACAAAATGTTAGTTCTAAAGATTATCTTCAAGCTTTAGTTTATAAAGGATTAGATAAAAGACTTATTGGAAAGAAAGTTAATAAACAAATATACATTGATAGAGTAAATTATGAATTAAAAGTAATTAACGATATGGGATATAACGATTATTTCTTAATTGTTTGGGATTTTGTAAAATACGCTAAGAAGAAAAAATACTTGGTTGGCCCAGGTAGGGGAAGTGCAGCAGCAAGCTTGGTATCATACTGTTTGGGAATTACTAGCGTTGATTCAATAAAATATGATTTAGTGTTTGAAAGATTTTTAAATCCTGAGAGAATAACTTTACCAGATATTGATATGGATTTACCGGATGATAAAAGAGATGATATTATTAAATATGTTAGAGATTTTTATGGGATTAATAAAGTAGCTAGTATTTGTACTTTTGGTACTTTTTTATCTAAATCAGCTATTAGAGATACTGCTAGAGTTTTAGAAATTGATGGTTTACTTTTAGAACAGATAGTTAAGCAAGCTGATAAGTTTTCAAATATTAATGAGATGCTAGAAAAGTCTCAAGAAATTCAAAATATAATTTTTCGAGATAAAAAAGCAAATAACTTACTTTTAATGGCATCTAAGATTGAAGGATTACATCGTCATGTTTCAACACATGCAGCAGGAATTATTATTACAAGTGATGATTTAACTAAGCATACACCTGTTCAAAGTGGTCTGCTTGATATGATGCAGACACAATATGAAGCTAAGGATTTAGAAGACTTAGGTCTTTTGAAAATTGATTTTTTAGGATTAAGAAATTTAACAAGTATAAACAAAATTGTTAATCTTATTAATGAAAACGAGAATAAAAAGATAGATATCTATAAAACACCAATGAATGATAAACTAACTTTTGATTTATTAAAAAGGGTTGAAACAACAGGGATTTTTCAATTAGAATCACAAGGAATGAGACGTTTGATTGGCCAAATGCAAGTTGATAATTTTGAGGACATTGTAACTATATTGGCTTTGTATAGACCAGGACCAATGGAAAACATCCCAACATATATAAAGAGAAGATTTAAGAGAGAGAAAGCTACATATCCTCATAAAATATTAAAAGATATTTTAGAAAGTACTAATGGGATAATAATTTATCAAGAACAGATTATTAAAATTGCTAATCTTTTTGCTGGATATACTTTAGGTGAAGCTGATGTATTAAGAAGAGCTGTAAGTAAAAAGCAACAAAATGTATTGGTTAAAGAAAGAGCTAATTTTGTAAAGAAAGCTATTTTACGAGGTCATTCTGAAACATCATCAAATCATATATATGACTATATTGTTAAATTTGCTAACTACGGATTTAATCGTGCTCATAGTGTTGCTTATGGTATGGTTTCTTATTGGATGGCATATTTAAAAGCAAATTATCCAAAATATTTCATTTCAATACTACTGTCAAGTATTATTGGAAGTGAATCACAGATGAAAAACTATATTTTTGAAGCTCATAAATTAGGGGTTATCATATTGCCTCCTTGTGTAAATAAATCTAATGATAGATTTAACCCAGAAGGTAACAATTTAAGATATCCACTTTTAGGTATAAAGAATATTGGTATTAATACTGTTAAAAGTATTCTTGCTGAGAGGGAAAAAGGGATATTCAAGTCATATATTGATTTTATAAGCAGAACACATTCCTTTTTGAGTAGAAGGGTTATTGAATCATTAATTAATGCTTCAGCACTAGATGAATTTAATTTATCAAAAAGAACAATGCTTGAAAAACTTGATGAAGTAATTAGTTTTACTGAATATGGGAACTATATTTCTAAAGAAGAATTTGTTTTAGATAACCTTGAGGAGTATCCATACTCTTTACTTGAGGAAAATGAGGAGAAAGTTTTAGGATTTAATTTAGTGATGAATCCATTAATTGAGTTCGGTAATTATATCAAGAAACATAAACTACTAAAACCATCTACTATTACATTAGAGCATATTGGCAAGGAAGTAAGGGTAGTTGGTATTTTATCTTCAATTAGAAAAATTAAAACAAAGAAAGGCACTGAAATGGCCTTTATAACGATTCAAGATGAGTATAGTAAGTTAAATGGAGTTTTGTTTACGTTTACTTTTAATCAGTATATTGATATTCTTGAAAAGAATAGTATTTACTTATTTATGGTAGTAGTAGAAGAAAGAAATAATGAAATACAACTTGTTATTCAAAAAGTTCATAAATTGTAATTATAAAAACGTATACATTAGATTTGTTTTTATGTGTAATGAATAATATGCTATAATCTATTTAGTAGAAGACATATATTTATTCATTTAAATATAAACATGAGAATTCTAATAATTACCTCATTTATTAGAAATACTCAAATAGGAGTGATTTTATGATAGCATTTAATCAAACGAAAATTATTTGCACTATTGGCCCAGCTAGTAACGATATTGATGTTATGAGAAAGTTGATTATTGCGGGTATGGATGTTATGAGAATGAATTTTTCTCATGAGAATCAAGAAAAACATTTAGTAAGATTGAATACATTGCGCTTGTTAAATAAGGAACAAGGAACTTATGTTGCTTCTTTGCTTGATACTAAAGGTCCAGAAATAAGAACACATTTATTTAAAAATGGAAAAGTAACAATTGAAAAAGGATCTGAAGTAACAATTCATATGAAAGAAATTGTTGGAGATGAATTTAGTTTCAGTGTTTCGTATCCTTATTTATATGAAGACATGAAAGTTAACCAAAAGGTCTTAATTGATGACGGATACCTTAGTTTAACGGTTTTAAGAATTGATTTAGAGAATAAACTTTTAATTACAAAAGCTGATAATACTCATACTATTAAAAACAAAAGAGGTATAAATGTTCCTGGTGTTGAATTACAACTTGATTTTATATCTAAAAAAGATAAATCAGATATTATTTGGGGATGTAAAAATGATGTAGATTTTATTGCTGCTTCTTTTGTAAGAAGAAAAAGTGATGTTTTAGAAATTAGACGGATATTAAAAGAAAATAATAATGAAAGTATTCAAATTATTGCTAAAATCGAGAATAAAGAAGGAGTAGAGAACATTGATTCAATAATTGATGTGGCTGATGGGATTATGATTGCTCGTGGAGATTTAGGTGTTGAAGTACCTGCTGAAGATGTTCCTGTTATCCAAAAATATATTATTGAAAGATGCCATAATAAAGGAAAAACAAGCGTTACCGCAACACAAATGCTTGAATCGATGATTACTCATCCACGTCCAACTCGTGCTGAAGTTAGTGATGTTGCAAATGCAATATATGATGGAACTGATGCAATAATGTTGAGTGGTGAGAGTGCTATTGGTATTTATCCAATTGAATCAGTAGAAGTAATGAATAACATCGCAACAAAAATTGAATCATTAGTTGATCGCAATATACTTGTGAAAAGAGCGAACAAAGAGGAAAGAGACAGTTCGATTATAGAGATTTCAATAGCTCTTAGTGTTTCGCATACTGTTATGCAAAGTGAAGTAGAATTAATTATGGCACCAACAACAAGTGGAAATACAGCACGCTTAATATCTAAGTATAGGCCTAATACTAGAATAGTTGCCCTTACACCTTATGCGAAAATAGCAAGAAGTTTAGCTCTTCATAGTGGTGTAGAAGCAAGAGTATGTGATTTAGGTAGTGATGCTGATGCATTAATTAATAAATCTATTCAATTAGCTAAAGATGAGTATGAATGTACAAAAGGATGTAGAATTATTATAACAGGAGGATTTCCAATTGGATCTCCAACGAATTTCTTTAGAATTGAAGACATTAAGTAAAAACAAAAAAACCTTAACAAACGTTAAGGTTTTTATTTGGAAAATATTTTAAAAAAAATAGATAAAATTCTTTACAAGTTATATATTGTATGCTACTATACATTGTATACTACTAGATAAAGTAAAGGAGGTAACTTATGGGAGCACAATTAAAAAAGGGTGTTTTAGACCTTGTTGTATTAAGTAAAATAAGCGAAAGAGATACTTACGGATATGATATTTATCAGGATATTAATAGAAATATGGGAATTAGTGAAAGTACCATATACCCAATACTAAGAAAATTTACTAAAGAGGGATTATGCGAAACATATTTAAGAGAATCTTCAGGAGGTCCCCCACGAAAATATTTCAAAATTACAAGGAGGGGTCTTGATAAGCTAGAAGATTTAAAAGTTGATTGGCGCCGATTTGAAAAAGTTGTAAATATATTAATTAGAGGTGACAAATATGAATAAATTGGATTTTTTAAGAAGATTAGATAAAGAATTAGGAATATTAGATAACGAAGAGAAAAAAGAAATACTGGCATTTTATGAAGAAAGATTCTATACAGGAACTATTTATGAAAATAAAACTGAGGAAGAAGTTATTTCCGAATTAGAATCACCTGAAGTAATAGCTAAAAATGTATTATCGGAATATGGTGTTAGTCCTAAATACGTGAAAACAAAAGAAGAAAGATATGCAGGAGTAGATTTCTCTAAATTAATTGTATTATTGCTTTTTGATTTGTTTATTGTATCATGGCTGATTCCTACATTGTATTCAATAGTCTTTTCTATTTTTGCATCATTACTATCTTATGTGGGAGTAATAGGTTTATTATTTGGGAGTCCTTCAACAACGGATGAGTTCCTATTTGCCTTTTCAACTGCGGGATATGTTCTATTATTCTTATTTGGATTAATAGTATTAGAACTAACAATATATACTACTAAAAAAATCATTATTTATCATATGAATGTATTTAAGATTAGAAATAGAGATAAAATAACTAAAAAGTTACATAGAATAAGTGTTGATGGTTGGTTTAGAAAACATAAAACAGTAAGCAGCATAAAAACATTAATGTTTGTTGGATCGCTTGTAGTATTAGCTTATACTGGGTTTCATCTATTTATGGGAGAAACAAATATTTTTAATGAGTATTCCAATCAACCTCAAACAACTGATGTATATGCTCAAGATTTAAATAATGATATTGTTGCTATGGAATCATGGGAAATAATTACTGATTTTGATTATATGGATATTGAAATTATTCCAGTACTAGGAACAGAAATAAAGATTACACATAAATATGAAGAGTTTCATGATTTTGAAATTGATATTAATGATGATACAAATACTTTAACGATATCAAACGATGTTCCTAGTATAACTTTTTGGTACGATATTGATTCAATATTCTCATTTTTCGGACAAAAAGATAGTGTCGTAATTGAAATACCTATAGATTTATTATTAGAAGACATTGATCTCACTACTGCGAATGGAGAAGTTGTATTAATTGATGTTGAAATAGGAGAGTTGAATATATCTACTATGAATGGGAAGATACGAGTCGATTCAATTACAGTAAGTGGAGATATAAATATAACAACATCTAATGGTGAAATATCAATTAAAGACGTGACTGGAACATATGAATTATATGCTAAAACATCGAATGGTAGAATAATTGTTAAAAATGTAGAATTTACTAAGTATTATCTTTATTCATCAAATGGTAGAATAATACTAGAAGATCTAAATGTTACTAATCAAGATGGATTAATTTTAGATGCAGATACTAGTAATGGCGATATTGAGTTAATTGATGTATATGTAAAAGACGTAAGTTTAGACACTAGTAATGGTGATATTGATTATCACAATACAGATTTATCATTTAAGTTGGATCGTTTTGTTAAAGAAACAAGTATTGGTGAAATTTCTTCAAATGTTGATTAAGTAGTTTTACACACTTGAAATTGTAAAAAAATAATGGTATTATTAATACCGACCGAACATTCGGTCGGTATTTTTTATTATTTGAAAGATAGGTGGATCAGATGAAGAATTTTGCTAAGTATTCGGTAGAAAAAGCAATAACTGTATTTATGGCAGTTATTATTGTTGCAATATTTGGGGTAGTGTCTTTTACGAGACTTACGACAGACTTATTCCCAAGTATGAATATTCCTTATGCTGTTGTTGTTACAACTTATATGGGAGCAAGTCCTGATGAGGTTGAAGATATTGTAACAAAACCGCTTGAAGAGACTTTCGCAACAACGACAAATATTAAAAATCTAATATCAATATCACAAGAACATATTTCAATTATCATGCTTGAATTTGAAAGCGAAGCTAATATGGATAGTGCTGTTATTGAAATGAGAGAAAAGTTAGATATGGCATTGCCTTACTTACCTGATGAAGTAGGTAATCCAATGATTATAAAGATAAATCCTGATTTGATGCCTGTTATGCAATTTAGTGTATCAATGGAAGGAATGACACAACAAGAATTAACTCTTTTTGTTGATGAAGAAGTTTTACCTCAAATTGAAAGAATTGGGGGAGTAGCTAGTGTTTCTGTTAGTGGTGCGTATAATTCAGAGATTAGTGTTATCTTAGATGACGATGCAATCGCTGATCTAAATACTGATATTTCAACTGCATTATTAATGATAGATCCTTTAGATGAGGTTGAGGATATTCAGCTTGATAAAGAAATGATTTCAAATATTTTGCAAGCACAAAACTTTGAATTTCCAGTTGGGTATATCAATGTTGGAGGAGTTAATTATTTAATGCGTGTTGGTGATGAATTTGAGGATTTAGATGCAATTAAGGATTTAGTAATTTTTGATTTTAGTCCTTTAATTCCAATTGTTACTTTAGATGATCTTGCTGATGTTACTTTTATTAATGCAAATGAAAAAGAGTATTCAAAAGTAAATGGCGATAATGCGATAACTTTAACAATTCAAAAAAGTAGTAATTTTGCTACAACAGATATCACTGAAGAAATAATTACTACAATGTTAGAACTAGAAGATTTAGAAGGACTAGAATTTACAATTCTTTTAGATCAAGGTGAGTATATTAATCAAGCAACAGGAAGTGTTATAAATAACTTATTAATGGGTGCTGCACTTGCCGTAATAATCTTATTTATTTTCTTAAGGAGTTTTAGAGCGACATTTATTGTTGGGATTGCAATACCAATTAGTTTACTATTTGCTATTGTCTTAATCTATTTATCTGGAATAACCTTAAACATTGTTTCATTGGGAGGATTAGCTCTCGGAATTGGTATGTTAGTAGATAATTCAATAGTTGTTATGGAAAACATTTTCAGATTAAAAAGAGCAGGTTTATCCAATAAAGAAGCCGCAATAAAGGGTACAGCACAAGTTGGTGGAGCAATTACTGCATCTACTTTGACAACAATTAGTGTTTTTATTCCAATTATTTTTATTGAGGGATTCATTAGAGAAATATTTATTCAAATGGCTTTAACAATAACATTTAGTTTAGTTGCTTCATTAATGATTGCCTTAACGCTTGTACCAAGTGTTGCTTCTAAGATATTTAAAGAAGAAATAGAAGAAGCTAAAGAATCAAAAGGCCTAGAAAAAATGAAGAACGCTTATGAGAAAGTTTTTAAACTCTCATTTAAATATAAAACTCTCATTTTACCGGTAATATTATTATTATTTATTGGTTCTATTTTCTTAGCTAGTACTAATGGCTTCGAGTATTTTCCTCAGCCAGATGAAGGACAATTAACAATTACAGTTAGTAATCCTACTATTGATCCTTTAAGTTTTGATGATTTTGTTGGAGTGTTAGATGATTTAAACGATGAAATATTATTATACGATTATGTTGAAACTGTTGGTATTACATTGGGTGGAGGGCAAATGATGTTCCTTGGGTTTACTGATTTAGATGGGGCAACAGTTAATGTTATTTTAAAAGATAGTAGAGATTTAAAAACAAATGAAATTCAAGGTATTATAAGTGACATGCTTGATGAAGATTTTTCAGAAATTGAGTATACGATATCAGGTTCACAAGATATGACACAAGCATTTACTGGAAGTGGTATTCAAATTCAATTATCGGGATATGATCTTAATGTTTTAAAAGCAGAAGCTATTAAGATTACTGCATTATTATCAGATGTTGAAGGATTAAAGGATATCGATAATGGTGTTGGTAAAGAAGCGGATGAAATCAAAATTACTGTAAATAAAACAGAAGCTATTAGATATGGTGTAACAACAGCTCAAGTAATGGGGGTTGTTGCTGGAACTCTTGCAGAGGAAGAGGTAGTTACTAAGTTATCAATGAGTGGTAATTTATATGATCTATATGTTTATGATCAATTTTCCAACAGTAGTGAAACAGTTTATACAATAGAAGAAATAGAAAATTTTGTAGTTGGAGTAAATATGATGAATCCAGCAGATCTCATTCTTATAAAAGAAGTTGCTACTGTTGAGATGATTAAAGGATTTACAACTATTAATAGAGAGAATGGATCTCGTGTATTAACTATATCGGCTGATTTTGAAGAAGGATATAATGCCAGTTTAGTAAGCATAGACGTTGAAAATGAATTAAAAAATTATGAATTGCCAGCAGGATATGAATATGTTGTATTAGGAGAAAATGAAGAAATAATGGAAGCATTTGGTGTTTTAGGACTTGCAATTTTACTTGGAGTAGTTCTTATATATATGATTATGGCAGCTCAATTTCAATCGTTAACTTATCCTTTCATAATTATGTTTACAATCCCACTAGCATTTACAGGAGGATTCTTAATTCTATACTTTGCAAATATGTCAATAAGTGTTGTTTCCTTAATAGGGCTAATTATCTTAACCGGGGTGGTAGTAAACAATGGTATTGTTATTGTGGATTATACCAATCAACTTAGAGATGAAGGAAAAGAAATAATGGATGCATTGCTTGAAGCTGGACGTACTAGACTTAGACCAGTGATTATGACTGCTTTGACAACTATTTTAGCCTTAACTACAATGGCTTTAGGAATTGGTGAAGGTGCTGAAATGATTCAACCAATGGCTGTAACAAGTATCGGAGGATTAATATATGCAACGATGTTAACCTTAGTAATTGTACCGATAATGTATTATCTTATTACTACGCATACAAAAACAGTTTTGGGAATTTTAAGTATAATAGTAATCATTGGTGCAACAGTTGCTGCAGTATTAGCACTAGAATATATGTGGACAATATATGTTAGTTCACCACTTATAGTTGTTATAATATTATTATTAATTTTTCTTCCTAAAAAGGAGGTTGAATCAATTGAGTAGAAGAGATGAAATACTCGGTGCAGTAATTTCTAAATTTCATGAAGAAGGATTTTCGACAGACTTAACTATTTCAGAAATTGCTAATATAGTTGATATTGGTAAAAGTACTATTTATGAATATTTCAAAACGAAAGATGATGTTTTTAAAGAAGCATTGTTAAAAATATCTAATGAGAATATTGAAGAGGTTATTAATATTGAAGGTATCGAAGATATGAATTTTGAAGAAGCTTTTAAACTTCAGCTCTATAAGATAATTGATGTTTCATGTAAAAGTAGAATGATCTACCAAATATTCTCAAAAGACTTTATTCACCGTATGCCTTTAACAATTAGAGAAGAGTTAAAACAAAAAATGGAAGATACAAAAGAAATAATTGAAAAGAGATTTGTCTTAATCTTTATAAAGGGAGTGGAAGAAAAGCTGTTAAACATTGATCCTAACCCATCTACTAATTTAGTATTTTCTAGTTTGATTGTTGGAGCAATTTTTAGGTATTCAAATAGTAATCAAGAAATTCCGTTACAAGAATTTATCAATACAATTTACATGAGTGTATTGAAATTAGGTAATTAAGCATTGTGAAATTCAGAAGAAGAATTATTTTGAAAAAAAATAATTCTTCTTCTTTTTAAAAAAAATAATATGTTATAATTGCTGTAGTAGTAATAATACTATAACTATCATAAAGGTAGTTTTTTGTTTGAAGGAGGATATCATGGAATTTGATTTTGTGAAACCAGCACCTAAAAAGAAAACATATACAAATTTAAATAAAATTACAGTAGAAGGTGGAGATAGAATAGTAGCTACGATTATAGACTTAGTTATCTTTGCGGGGATAATTGGTATATTTTTAGCGATTTTTTTTGATAAGTTAATTATTTTAGATGAATGGCTATTTCTCTTTTTATTTTTTGCTTTTGGAATAATTATTGATACCATTTTTAGTTTTTTGATACCAGTTTATACTAAAGGACAGACAATAGGAAAAAAAATAACTGGAATTAGAATAATTTCTAATAATGGAGAATATGTTTCTATTACACAGTTATTTGTTAGAGATATTGTGTATTCTATACCAAGTCTTTTCTTTGGGGTTCCTGTTCTTGGGAGGATAATGGAGCTCATTATGGGAGGCCTTTCCTTTCTCTCTTTATATTATATATTTAATGATGTACATCATCAGGCTGTTCATGATAAATTTGCAGGTGTTTATGTTGTATATAATCATAGGTATATAATGTATCGAAAAGAGAGAAATCAACCTATGTTATAAAAAAAGAAGAATTATTACTAAATAATTCTTCTTTTTATCGTTTTTGTTCAAGAAGACCCCCACTTCAAACATAAGTTAAGTGGAGGGAGTGGTTCACTGCTTAATATAATAACTGTTGTTTTTGAAATCTTTGTAGAATACGATATAATACTCATTTTGATATTTTATTGATACAGTGTGTTTATATAGAGCATTAATGCTAACATCGTGTTTAGTAGCTATTTTATTAAGTATGATACCTTTTTCTTTTCTAGAGATATCATTTACCCAAAAGATCTTAGGTTTTATTTTAGAACGATTTAGATAGTCTTTTTTCAAGAGGAATATTGTTTTTTTATCCTTTATGTAATTGAATAATCTACTATAGACATCTTCAATTTGATAGCCTTTAAAGGAATATTTATTTTTTATATAGAATTCTCCAATAGCTTTAAAAAAACAATATGGACTTGTTTTACCTAATATATATTTATGTAAGTTATTTCCAAAGTATTCTTTGTTATGATAGATATCTAACATATGCTCAACTAGATGAATATCTTTAACATCTTTAGTTGATAATGAATCATTAGATATTATTTCGTAAGGAGCTAACTTGTTATAGTTATACTTATAAAGATTTGCTTCTCTTCTTATTTTTGTTCCTTTTAACATTTTTAAGAAACCTAATTGTAATTCTTTTGCTCCAAGGTTAAAGACATTATCAAATGTTTTTTTAAAAGAAGTTAAATCTTCTTTAGGTAATCCTGCGATTAAGTCTAAGTGAAGATCAATAATGTTTTTGTCTTGAATAAGGGTTATATTTTCAAATAATCTTTTTGTATTTTGGTATCTATCCACGAGTAGATTTGTTTCTGGATTAGTAGACTGGATTCCTATTTCAAATCTAAATAGGCCTTTTGGAGCATTTTCATTTAGGTAATTAATAATCTTTTTATCTAAGACGTCTCCTGTTATTTCAAATTGAAAGATAGTTTTGTGGTTATTATGTTTAATGATAAATTCGAATAATTCTAATGTTTTTTTATTTGCGTTAAATGTTCTATCTAAAAATTTGATTGTTTTGCTTCCATGATTCATTAAGTACAATATTGTTTCTTTTACTTTCTCCATGTTAAAGAATCTTACTTTTTTTTCTAGGGATGATAAACAGTAACTGCACTTGTATGGACAACCTCTACTTGTTTCGATATATGAAATTTTATTTGGTATATGTTTTATATCTTCTTGGAAATAATGGGGAGATTTTAAGCTATCTAAATCACTTATTTCTAATAGTTCTGTATGAGTAATATTGTTATCTTTTAAGTATATTAAATTAGAAATAGAATTATAATTTTGATTTGTATTAATTGCTTTTAATAGAGAATTGAATGCAATTTCACCTTCACCTTTTACGATAAAATCTACAGAATAATCATTAAGAAAATTAGCAGATTCATAACTTACTTCGGGCCCTCCAATAATAATATTTGTATTTTTCAAAGACAGTTTTTCTAATATTATTTTAAATATTTCAATATTCCAAATGTAAATACTTAATCCTAAAACATCAGGACTAAATAGTTTTATGTCTTGAATAATCTTATCAATAGTATCTTTTATAGTGTATTCAAAAATTGTCATATCAAAATCACTATTTGCTTTTAATAAGCGAACAGCATTATTTGTATGAATATATTTTGCATTAATACTTATTAATAAAGTTTTCATGTAATCACCGTTTATATTTTATCACATTAATGAATTAAATTATATGTTGTGTTAGAATATACTAGGTGGTGATTTTATGGACAAATTTAAATTAGTCTCAAATTATAAACCGATGGGAGATCAAGTTAAAGCAATTGATTACTTAATTGAAAATGTAAATAACGGTGTTAAAGAACAAGTTTTACTAGGGGCAACTGGAACGGGTAAAACATTCACAATTAGTAACGTTATAAATAAAATAAATAAACCGACATTGGTACTTGCTCATAATAAAACTTTAGCGGGACAATTATATAATGAGTTTAAACAGTATTTCCCGGACAACCGTGTGGAATACTTTATTTCGTATTATGATTACTACCAACCAGAAGCATATGTTCCATCACGTGATTTATTTATCGAAAAAGATGCTCAAACGAATGCTGAAATAGATGAAATGAGACATAGTGCTACTATGTCTTTATTGGATCGAAAAGATGTTATTGTTGTAGCTAGTGTATCTTGTATTTATGGTATAGGTGATCCGAAAGATTATAAAAACTCGATGCTCGTTTTAAGGGTGGGAGAAGAAATAGGAAGGAATAATTTATTGATTAAACTAGTAGATATGTTGTTTTCTAGAAATGATTATGATTTTGAAAGAGGATCATTTCGGGTTAAGGGAGATGTTGTTGAAATACTTCCAACATATTCTAAAACAATTGGTATTAGAATAGAATTATTTGATGATGAGATTGAAAGAATTAGAAAGTTTGATATTGTTACTGGTGAAATAATAAATGATTTTTCTATTATATCAATTTATCCAGCTACACAGTTTGTTACTAATAAGGATAAAATTGAAGAAGGAATTATTAGAATTGAGAAAGAACTAGAAGAGAGAGTTAAGTATTATAAAGATAATAATCAAATATTAGAAGCAGAAAGAATTAAACAAAGAACTAATTATGATTTAGAATTACTTAAAGAAATTGGAAGTTGCAATGGTGTTGAAAATTACTCAAGACATTTATCTCTTAGAAAAGAGGGAGAAACTCCCTCAACATTAATGGATTTCTTTGGGGATGATTATCTACTCGTAGTTGATGAATCTCATGTAACTTTACCTCAAGTTAGAGGAATGTATAACGGAGATAGAAGTCGTAAACAAACACTCGTCGATTATGGATTTAGATTGCCTAGTGCACTAGATAATCGTCCATTAAATTATTCTGAATTTAATGAAAAGATTAGCCAAGTTATTTATTTAAGTGCTACACCTGGCGACTATGAACTTGAAAAAACAGAGTATGTTGTAGAACAAATAATTCGACCTACTGGGCTACTTGATCCTTTAGTTGAAGTTAGAAGTAAAAAAGGACAAATTGACGATATTGTTATGGAAATATTAAAAAGAGTTGAAAAGAATCAGAGAACTCTAATTACTACTTTAACAATAAAAATGAGTGAAGACTTAACTTCATATTTAAAAGAAATTGGAATAAAAGTAACCTATTTACATTCGGAAATAAAAACATTAGAAAGAATTGAAATTATTAGAGAACTAAGACTTGGTACTTATGATGTTATTGTTGGAATAAATCTTTTAAGAGAAGGTCTTGATATACCGGAAGTAAGTTTAATTTGTATTTTAGATGCAGATAAACCAGGGTTCTTAAGAAGTTCTAGAAGCTTAGTTCAGACTATTGGTAGAGCTGCTAGAAATGTTGATGGTCTTGTTATTATGTATGGTGAAAAAATAACTGAAGCCATGAATTATGCTATTAACGAAACAGACAGAAGAAGAATTATCCAAAATGATTTTAACAAAAAGTATAACATTATTCCTAAAACGATCATTAAAAATATTAGTGATTCTATTTCTACGAAACTAGAAATAGATGATGAAAGTAAAGATATTAATGAAATGACTAAGAAAGAGAAAGAAAAGGTTCTTAAGGATCTTAATAAAGAAATGCGTTCAGCTGCAGGCAAACTTGATTTTGAAAGAGCCGCAGAATTACGAGATATTATTATTGAGATTAAAGGAATGCTATAAATAAGGAGAAATAAATGAAGAGGATATTATTAGCAATTGGGATCATATTATCACTAAGTATATTATCTGAATGTACCTGATGATGTGTATATTGAACCAGACGAGATTTTTGTTGTATTTGAGAGGCTTCATTATGTAGAATCAAGTTCACTTTCTATTCTGAAGCTGATTTAAGTGAATCAGGATATACACTAGAAAGATTAGAATTATTCTTTTGGCTTGAAGGGTAGAAAAAAAAGACGGAAAAATTTCCAATGTCATTAAGTTAAGAAAATTAATTGTAATAACATATGACAATAAATAGAAAAACAAGAAAATCATAAGGATTTTCTTGTTTTTTTGATTTTAAAGCATAACAAAAAAATAGAATTACGAGAATTCAGTTCAATTTATTAAAAAAGTAAGTAGATTATGATACTCTATAGACGAAGCTAGTGAAAGTCCTTTGTTTGATATTT
>JAUVLT010000054.1 GCA_030600605.1 Mycoplasmatota bacterium | reverse complement strand
ATTATGCTTGTTTCAGACCTCATAATTTTAATTATACAAGGGCAGATGGAAAGATCATAAATAATTGGACATGTAGAACAAGAGATCTTCGGGGTTGTCCGGTCAGAGAGGTTTGTAAGTGGAGGGAGAAATGAAAGTTGCAATATTATGTGAAGAATCTGGAATATTAAGAGATGAATTTTTAAAACGTGGGCATGATGCTATTAGTTGCGATATTTTGCCGACTGATTCACCAGGAGCTCATTTACAAGGAGATTTATTTTCTTTTGACTGGTCTGGTTATGATTTAATTATTGCACATCCTCCATGCACTTATATGGCAGTTTCAGGGAATAGGTATTATGCCGGGACTGATAAGAGACAAGAGGCTGCTGATTTTATTCGCAGGGTTTGGGAATTACCTATTAAAAAATTATGTATAGAAAATCCAGTAGGCCAGATTAACACATACATCCCAGAAATGCCTAAACCACAATATATACAGCCGTGGCAATTCGGACAAGGGGAAACCAAAAAAACAGGGTTATGGAAAAGGGGATTACCTGATTTAATACCTACAAATATAGTTGAAGGCAGAGAGCAAAGAATCTGGAAAATGCCACCATCGAAAGACCGGTCAAAACTCAGAAGCCGTAACTATATTGGAATAGCAGAAGCAATTGCAAATCAATGGGGGAAATCATGATATCAGCATTATGGTTACTAATAATAATTCCGGTCGGCTGGTTTATGTTCTTCCTGGGCGTTGCGATGTGTAGCAATGCGATGGATGATGAAATAAAGAAGAGAGAAAAGAGGGGAAAACCAAAAAATATAGACAAAGAATTAGTAGCTTGGTTTGAAAGGCATAATAAATACGATGGAGAGTGAGAGATGTATCAACAAAGTGTTGTAGATTTAGAAATACTTCTGCAAGAAGATATAGTAACATTTAATATTAGATTTCTTAATACAGGAGAAATCAGGCAAAAAAGAAGATCTAAAAAATGGGTTATGAAAAGAATATTTCAATCAGAATTAAAAACATGGTTTAATAATTGGGATGAAACTGTTAGATATATTGAGACAGATAATAAAGTTCATGAGGAGTGAAAGATGAACAAAGATGTATTTTATTGTAATGAACCTTGTGTGGTAATTGCAGAATTAGGAAATAACGAAGTAGTAATTAAAATCGAAGCGGGGGAATATTATGGTGATGATTTTGAATATCTAGAAGTTTATCCAGTCGAGAGATCTTTAATTGTAAATAAAAAATATATTACACCTAATAGAATAAATATTCAAGATGCTGTTAATAGTGAAATAAAAAAAGCTGAAACAGAAGCACAGGATATTATTAGAAAAGCAAAAATCGAGGCACAGAATATTATTAAAACATCCAAAGAAAAAAAGATAATATAGAATATAGAATGAAAAAGATTGAAGGGTTGGAACCTTACCTTGATTATTTAGAAGGGAATATTAAATATGTTTTATATGAACATAGATATCTCAATGAAAAACAATATGATTCTAAAATACTTTCTCTTGAAGATTTCGACAAAAAAGAAAGAGAGAAGGGTAATTCTTTGAGAGCTTATTCTTTAGAAAAAAGTAAACACAGAAAAGAATCAAAAGTTATTTTAATCTTAAATGAATATTCTGATTATTCAGGCTCAGAAAAATACAAAGTAAAACTATTTAAGAGCTGGGAAGATTTAGAAAAACACGTTCATTTATTATTAAATGATTGTGAAAAAATAAATAGTAGGGCTTTGAAGGATCTTGAAAAATGGGGATTTAAACATGCTTTAATAAATGAAATTGTTAAACAGAATAAAATCAAATTTGAAGAGCAGAAAAAAGAAAAAATAAATAATCTTGAAACTAAATTGAAGGAATTAAGAAGTGAATATTAAATTACATTTATTTGCAATGATTATGAAATGGATTTGGA
The DNA here is from genome assembly GCA_030600605.1 of Mycoplasmatota bacterium. Classification (GTDB taxonomy): domain Bacteria; phylum Bacillota_I; class Bacilli_A; order Izemoplasmatales; family Izemoplasmataceae; genus JAFGXW01. The sequence continues at coordinate 6,141 of JAUVLT010000054.1, read as the reverse complement.
GAGGTTACGAAATTAGTATAGATTTAATGCCTCCTGATAAAAATGGAAATGTAACAGGATTACAAATTACAATAGGGGATTTTACAAAGGAGGAATTAAACAAATGACAATGATTAAGAAAGCACAAGACACATGTCAAATAGCACTTAACTTAATAGAAGAGAGTACTAATGAAGATAACATTCTTCTATTGACAAATGCTGTTAACTATACATATGAAAAAATAAAAGAAAATAATTTTTTTAATATTGTTAAAGCTACAGAGGATTTAATAATTTTAACTAAACATATTAAAGAAGCACAATAAGAAATAAAGGATCAAAATATAATGGCTGATCTTAAAGCATTAGTTGACATTCTTACAATAGAACAGAAAGAGTTTGTAGGAGAATAGAGAAACGTCCTGTGGCCTGTGTTAAATGCTATAAAATGATGCTAACACAGGTCAATTAGACTATAAGGAGATAGAAATGGTTATAAAGACAATTGTTACAATATTAGCAGTAACATGGACAATGGGATCAGTAATCTATGTAGATGAACTAAGGAACACAAAAAGTGTAATAATAGCAATATTATTATCTACAATAGTAATATACAGTTTTATATCAAATATATGATAAGGAGATAGAAATGAAAGTAACACATTTAGTAGCCAGAAAGCAAAAAGCGTACATTAAAGCAATACAGAAAAGAGCACAAGTCAATCATTCTGCTGGAAAAGTACCAAAGAATTATAATAAAGTACAAGAAAGAAAGCTTAGCATAAAAGTAAATAAAAATGAAGTATTTGAGAAAAAGTTAAATCATGATAAAAAGCTATTTGGAAAACTTGTATCAAGTACAAAATATGTGAAAATCAACGATGGAAAAAATGGTATAGGTACACTTGCAAATATACATTCTAAAATACATATAACAAAAAAAGAGCGAAGGAACTTAAGAAGGAGTAGTGTTTGATGCAATAAGGACAAATAGTAAGATAGACTTTATTAAGATGTTAATATAAATAGGAAGAGGTGCAGAATGATGATAACTAAGAAAATAATGAATATGGATAATGACATGTATCACATAATAAGTGAACCAGGAGATAGAACACATTATGATTATTTTATGTATATAGATGGTGTTAATGAGTTCTGTTTTATGCCTTGCACAAGTACTTTTAGATATCCACAGAGGCTTAACTATTTTAATATTATGAACATGGAAATTGACACAAGCCTACCTATTACAAAATGTGAAGAGTTATTTAGGCATGCACATAAAGAGAACTGTAATCCTTATACACTTGCTGAATGTATAAGAACTATTAAGGAGGTTAAGAAATGAGAATATTTAAGCATCCAAATATGACAAATTTTAAGTGTCCTATATGTGGTACTAGTACAGATAAACCAGTAACACTTGTTCCAGTTGCAGGAATAAAAGTATCTGAAAGTAGAATTGTTAAAGTAGAACAAGTGCACTTAGAATGTATAGATATTGAAATGGTACCTTTAAGTGGTAAAGGACATTGGCTATTAGCACAAGAGATTATAAAGAAATAGAAATGAACAACTTTTAATTAAGGAGCTTAAGAAATGAAAAATGAAAAAATAGTATTATCATTAAGCACAAATTATGTAAGTCATTGGACAATTCACGATGCATTAAGAGAATTGTACCAAAACGTAATTGACAGATCAAATGAAGAAGGTAAAGCAGAATGGTTTAGCACAACAAGTGAAAGTCAAAATGGTGTAGAATTATCACTTGGTAATTATAGCACAGAATTAAGTAAAAGAACATTGATCCTTGGAGAAACAACAAAGAAGGATAATATAAAAGCCATAGGAAAATTTGGTGAAGGTTATAAGTTAGCTATACTTGTATTACTTCGTAATAAATTAAAAGTAGAAATACATACAGGTGATGAAAAATGGACATTTAAACTTGCATATAGTAAACAATTTGATACAAAAATTTTAACTATATATATTGAGCAGTCTGAAGAAGTAACTACAAGATTACTCTTTAATATTAAAGGAATATCAAGTAAGATGTGGTCTTCTTACTCACAATTTAATTTAAACTTACAAGATGACTATGAATTTATTCAAACAAGAAATTGTGAAATATTAACAGGTAAAAGAAACCTTAATAAAATATTTATTGGTGGTTTATATGTATGTCCTTATTCTGGTACATCTTTGTATGGCTATAATTTTAATTCTGGAGTATTTCCTTTAGGCAGAGACAGAAATATAATACAAGGGTTCAATGCCAATTGGGAAGCGTCACAAGTTCTTGTTGACGCTTCAATTAACAATATTAAATTGCTTAATCATGTTGTTGATAATATAGATACAGATGATACAAAGTATCTGGATACTTTTTTAAATAGCACTAATGCTATGACACATGCTTTATGGGCAAAATTCTATGCTCAATATCCAGCTTCATTACCTGTAAGTGATGAGTATGAAAAGAAAAATATGCAAAAAAAATATATGAATGGTAACTTTGTTATAGTTACTAGTAAAGAGCTTGCATTACTTAAACAATCAGAAGAATATGATTTTGAACTAAAGTCACTTGAAAAAAGACCTCCTGCACCAACACCAACAGAGATTGTTAATGGCTTTTATGACAAACATCTTAAACTTATGTCTGCTGATCTAAAGAAAGTATATGCAAGTGAGCTTATGTTAGAAGCAATCAATTGGAAGGTAGAAGAATGATAGTAATTTTATTTGGATTGATAGTAATAGTGGTAGTGATTATTATAACAGCAATAAATATTGTAGAAGGAGGTAAAAATGATAATTAAAAAAGCAGGGCTGTATAGATTAGTAAAGGCCCATGGACCTATGCCAAAAGGCATATACCTTACACTAAAGAAAAGTATTGCTGAAATGTTTGAAATAGAAGCAGGCAATAATTTGCATAGACCGTTACAGTATTATACTTTGCCAGTAAAACTAATTAAGGAGCTATAAAATGAAGAAAATAATAATAAGCATAGTATTTTTAATGCTTACTTTACATGTATTTGCAGAAAATCTTGATGCAACAAGAGAGTTTGTTAAAATGCAAGCACCAGAAATATACATAAATATTAAAACAAGAGCAATTAGTGAGTGGCAAACAGATCATGAAATGATTTTGTATGTTATAACTAATCAATGTGTAGCATTTATGCATACTCTTCAACTTATTAACAATGACAATGAAAATTATAATATATTTATACCTGCTATTGAAGATTGGTCTTATGATATTGAAACTGTTAATAAAAACTTTGATTTAATTGATAATAATATTACAAGTGATAGATGGCTATTAGAATTAGATGTTGATTGGGAAATGATTGAATATACAATGATCAATCAAATTAAAGCAAAAGGACTGTACTAATGGACTTTAAAACAGAGCCTTACCAACATCAACTAGAACAATATAACAAGCACAAAGACTCAGAATACTTTGCATTATTTGACGAAATGGGTACAGGTAAGAGCAAGATAGCCATAGACATTGCAAGTTATAAATATGAGAAAGGTGACATAAATGCTGTACTTATCATAGCACCAAATCATGTCCACGCCCAATGGATTCAAGAGCAATACCCTATTCACTGTTCAGTTCCTTATAAATCATTTATCTGGAATAGTGCAAAGAAGAATACTAATATATATGCTAATATGATGGATGATTTTATAACACCTAAAAGTAAAAAGTTAAAAGTGTTTGCTATTAACGTTGAAGCATTTCAGTCAGAAGGAGCTATACCATATATTGCTAATTATGTTAAGAACAACAAAGTGTTTACAATAATTGATGAGGCAACCAGAATAAAAACTCCAACAGCAAAAAGATCAAAAACCATACATAAGTTAAATAAGTATGGTCAAAGATGCATACTTACAGGAACACCTGTTACAAAATCACCATTTGGTCTTTGGTCAATGTTTGAATTTTTACAGCATAATTACTTTGGTGTTAACTTCTTTATTTTTCAAGCTAGACATGGTGTTATGATGCAAGGAATAAATGAAAGATCAGGAGCAAGATACAAAACACTTATAGATGAAAAGACATGGAGCATTATATTAAATCAACTCAAGAAACAAGAAGAATTGAGAGGTAATGCTGGACTCATGGAAACTGACTTTGAAGATGTGGCAGGTGGAATGTCATTATCTGTAAAGAATGTACAATTTATATGGAAGCAAAAAGAGTTTAAGAAGTTTAAAAGATTAGATGAGTTAAAAGAAAAAATTGATCCTATTACTTCTTATGCAACAAAAAAAGATTGTTTAGATTTACCAGATAAAGTATATGAAACAGTATATCTTGAAATGAGCAAAGAGCATAGAAAGATTTACAACACTTTAAAGAGTAAATTGTTAGTACAATATGAAGGAAAAGATTTAACTGTTATTAACAAAGTAGCTTTAACAACAAGACTAATGCAAATAGCTGGTGGCTACTTTCCATATACTGAAGAAAGAGAAATTGAAATAGGAACTAACAGAATAACAATTGAAAAGAAAGCAGGAATGTTAATTGGTAAAAAGAATTTAAAGCTTGAAAAGATTAAAGAAGAGCTTGATGAGTTAAATACTTTTCCAGTTATTATTTGGTCAAAGTTTATAACAGAATTGGAGGCTATCTATGCAGAGCTCAGAAAAGATTACAAATGTGCCTTATACTATGGTGGAACTAGCACATCAAAACGTGAATACATTATTGAAGATTTCAAAGCAGGCAAGTACGACATATTCATTGGAAACCCGTCTGTCGCCGGCTTTGGTCTTAATTTGCAGAATGCAACGACCCAATTGTTTTATTCAAACGGCTTCAACGTAGAAGAAAGATTACAAGCAGAAGATCGTTCACATCGTATAGGTGTTAAAGGAGCATGCTTATATAAAGATATTGTTTATAAAAATAGTATTGATGAAAAAATTACAAAAGCTATAATAAGTGGCAGATCAATGAATGACTTTTTTAAAAGTCAGTCATTACATGACATATTAACAGAGGAGGAGTAAAATGGAAGTATGGAAATATGAGTTAGAAATAAAAGATAGACAACTCATAAATATGCCTGCTAAGGCTAAAATATTAACTTTAGAAACAATACAGTATAAGCCAATATTGTTTGCATTAGTTAATCCAATGGCTAATAAACTTGACAGAGTTGTTAGAGTTTATGAAACAGGTGACTTGGTTAAAGGTGGAAAGTATGTAGGAACACATCAAGCAAGAGAAGGTATATTTGTATATCATATATTTGATGAAGGAGAAGCAGAATAATGAAAGATTTAGAACAAATAATTGTAACTCGCCATCCAGCCCTTGTTACATTCTTAATAGAAAAAGGTTATACAAAAAAGAATGCTATACATCTTAGTCATGCAAATATTGAAGATATTGAAGGTAAGCATGTATTTGGTATTTTACCTTTATGGCTTGCTTGTCATGCTGCAAAATTAACAGAAGTACAATTAAGATTACCAAGTGAAAAAAGAGGTGTAGAATTATCAATAAAAGATATAAAATTCTATGCCAATAATCCAAAAACTTACACAATAAAAGAGGTAGAATAATGCAAACTCCAGATTTTCTCAAAGAAAAAAATGACATAGGCATTGAAAAGTTAGATATGAATACACTGCAAGGAATGATTGCTATGTATGATGAGTATGCAGATAAAGTTGAAAAGGCAACACAAGCTTTAAAAGTTATAACATCACAGTTTAATAATATGGCTTTGGAGCAAATACCAGAGTTTATGTTAAGTCATGGTATGTCAGAATTAAAACTTACTGATGGAAGAAAAGTAAAAATTAAAGAAGACATATCAGCAACTATAACTGATGAATTTGCTTTTAGACAATGGCTTAAAAACAGAAATGAAGATGCTATTATTAAAGTAAAATATAATATGGATAAAATGTCAAGCAATGCATCAACTGCACTTGCAGATTTTCTTGCAACAAATGATTATGAGTATGAAATTGATGAGTCAATACATGCACAAACAAAGAAAAAATACTTTAAAGAATTGATCAAAGAACTTGGCCAAGAAGAATTGCCTGAATGGGTAAAGATTTATAACATAAGAAAGGCAGCAATTAAATAGTCTCT
>JAUVLT010000069.1 GCA_030600605.1 Mycoplasmatota bacterium | reverse complement strand
ATTTATCAAGTTCTACGTTGATATTTGATACATAAAATAATTTCTCATCAACTCCATAAAACGAAAGTTGTACAGGTGATGATAACCTATTTTGATTAATAACATTATCTAATTTAATTAGTTGATCTGACGGAATATCATTTTCATCAACAATAAAAGTAATTTCATAGTTAACATCATAATGAAGTAACGTTAGTTTTTTCCAAATCGAAGTATCTCTAAACACTTCAAATGTATCATTATTAAAACCTAACATAATTTTATAATCTTTAAAAATCGTTGTTATTGTTTGGTTGATTAATACCGATTCAAATACTTTATCATTTTCTAGTGTTATATTAACTATAAAGATATAACTATCATTATTTTTAGATAAATAAACAGGACCAACTAATAGTGCAGTTTCATCAACGTTAACAACTTCTCTTTTGTATGTTGTTAAACTAGTATCAAAACCTGTATTACTCCCTGTACATCCTGTTAAGAGTAGTGTAAGTCCAATCATAATAAGTAAATATTTTTTCATTTTTTGTAATCCTCCTTATTCCTAAAATATCTCCCTTTTTTCCCTATAGTGTAAAGTATACACTTATTTTATTAAATAGCAACTATTTATTCATAAAAGTATAAGGAGTGATTTCTTCTTCAATTTCCTCTCCTAAATAGTCAAACGGAATATCTGGATTATCTATTCTTTTTCGATAATCCTTTTTTGATATTATAGATGACTCTTTATCTAATACTTCATCTATTATTCTATCGCTTAGAACGCTTTGTCTTGGTGCTTCAATTCTCTCAACACCATATCTTAAAGCACTTAAATCACCAATAAGAATTAATTTCTCTTTTGCTCTTGTTATCCCAGTATAAAGCAATTTTCTTTTCAACATAATCGAATAACTTCGATACAATGGCATTATTACAATTTTATATTCACTTCCTTGAGATTTGTGAATACTCATTGCATATGCATGTTTTAGATTTATCAAATCTCCGGGTTTATAAGATACCTCAATGCCCATGAAATCAACAATTAAGATATTGTCATCAGTCAAACCAACTACAATACCTTGATCTCCATTCATGATGTTATCTTCAATTTGATTAGTTAATTGTAAAACCTTATCACCTATTCTAAATTCACGTTCACCGTTAACTAGTGCCTTGCTTTTATTTTGATTGAACTCCTCTTGTAGTACCTTGTTTACATTGTCAATCCCAGCAATTCCACGATACATTGGTATCAAAACCTGAATATCTTCATATAAACTGTATCCATTAAGCTGTAAAAAATTAACAATATTTATAAGCCTAGATTCAAAATTACCAATATCTTCAGGAACAAAATAACGATCATCATATGTTTTAGTAATATCATCTGGTAAGTATTCATTTTTCATACTATGTGCTAACTTAATAATATTGGAATTAATAGCTTGACGATGAATAGTATTCAGCTTAGTATAATCAATCATATCCGAATCAATAAGATCCTTTAAAACCTGTCCTGGGCCAACACTAGGCAATTGATCCTCATCACCAACTATGATAATTTTGGTCTCTTTGGGAATAGATTGTAATAATTGTGAAGCTAAAAAGATATCAATCATTGATGCCTCATCAACAATTATTACATCAGCATAAACTAAGTTATCTTTATTGTAAGTAAACTTACCTTCATAATTATATCCTAAAAAACGATGAATAGTTTCAGAATGTAAATTAGTGGTTTCGTTCATTCTTTTAGCTGCTCTACCAGTAGGAGCAATAAGTTTTATATCAAAAAGACTGTTATTATACAATATCGGTATTTGGTTATATTTGCAGTATACAAAGACAATTCCTTTGATGACTGTTGTCTTCCCTGTTCCTGGTCCTCCAGTCAAAACAAAAATATTACTTTTCATAGCGTTATGAATTGCACGTTTTTGTAGTTTTGTGTATTCCAAATTATTGACATTTTCAAATAGTTTAATATAATCCTCAACTTTTTTGCTATCTATTTCGTCATTTTGAAAAGAGGTCAATTCTCTAACTTTTGATGCAATATTGCTTTCTGCATACTTGATTGTTCTCAATTTAACCATATTATCCTCAATTACGAAGAGTTTTTCCGTAACAAGTTCCTCTAAATACACCTTAATTGACTCAATAGTTACGATTTCAGTCTTTTTGTTTAGGTTTTTTAGTAAGTATTCACTTAATTGATCAATAAAAAGAAAAGTATGTCCATAGTTTACCCCCATAAGATTATAGAGGTAAATGATCATTGCTTTAACTCTTAAAGGGTGGTCTTCTTGGAACCCTAAATTCTTGGCAATTATGTCTGCCCTTTCAAATCCAATTCCATCTATATCATAGATTAATTTATATGGATTTTCTTCAATAATTGCAATAGTCTCATTTTGATAAAACTTATATATTTTAACAGCGGTTTTAGGAGTAATCCCATATCCGTACAATTTTATTAGTGTGTTTTCAGAAGCTTTATTTTCAATAATTCCAGTGTATATAATTTCCTTAAGACTATCACTAATTTTTGGAATACCGTTAAGGACATTTTTATCTTTAATTATCTTTTTGATAGTGTTCTCACCTAAAGCATTAACAATATTTAGAGCGGTCTTAGGGCCGACTCCTTTAAATAAGTCGCTTGATAAATATTCGATTAATCCAGGTATTGAGGTGTCACTTAACTTTTCATAACTCCTGACCATATATTGTAGTCCGTAACGGTTATGTTCTTTAAACTCACCGAAGTATTTTATCTCTTCTCCCCGCATAGGTTGAGGGAAATATCCAGTAATCGTAAGATAATCATCATAGTTAAAAAGTGTCAAATCTTCATTTGATTCAGTTACTTTAACTTTTAAAATAGTGTAAGAATTTTCTTCACTGTGAAATATAATTGCCTTCACAATACCTTGGATATATTTCATATAATCACCGCTTATATTATATCATAATATTTCTTTATTTTTATTGAAAAAATATAAAAAAAAAAGTACTAGGTTTTACTCAAGTACTCTTCAATTTCTTTTACTTCTTTTATGATGTTTTTACTCAAAGTTTTCGATCCATTTTTTGTAATTAAAATGTCATCTTCAATTCTAATTCCAATACCTTCTTCAGAAATATATAAACCTGGTTCAATTGTAATTACCATTCCTTCGGCTAATGGTAGTTCATAATGTCCTACATCATGAACATCTAAACCTAGAAAATGTCCAATTGAATGGTAATAATATTTACTAATATCTAGTTCATCTTTAATAAGTCCAATCTTTTTGCATTCATTAGCTAATAAATCTTTTGCAAATTTGTTTAATTCTTTCCAAGTAATACCCGGCTTAACAAATTTAATAGATTCTTTATTTACCTTTAAAACGATTTCATATATTATTTTTTGTCTTTCTGAATACTTACCGTTTATTGGATACGTTCTTGAAATATCAGCTCCATAATTACTATGAAGAGCCCCTAAATCAAATAGAATTAGATCTTCAGTAGATAAATCGCTGTTATTGTCCTCATAATGCAATACAGTAGCGTTTTTGCCAGAGGCTGCAATTGTATCAAAAGAACATCCAAAACTTCCTTCAAGCTTTATTTGATGGATAAAATCTGCCTCTAATTGGAATTCATTACGACGGGATTTTATGCTATCCATAATGCGATAAAGACCTTTTTCGGTAATGTCTATTGCCTTTTGTAGTTTTTTAATTTCAAACTCTGATTTAAACATTCTTAAGTAAGAAATATGTTTATTAACATTTTTCTTACTTAATTCTTGATACGTTTCAAGCACAAATTTAAATTGAGTATGAGCTATTGGCTCTTTCGTTGGTTTAACACGATATAAATCCATATATAGATTCTTTGGTACGGCAACTCCCAATCCTCTACCATACGTCATAAGGCTTCTAAAAAATTGTTCAAATTTATCTAGATAATGTATTTTGCTTAAATCTATTCCTGCTATTTTACTAACTTCTTCTTTTGAAATGTTTTCGCCAAGCCATTGTCTCATATACTCTGTTGTTTCTTCAATAAAAATAAAACTAAACGATTTGGTTTTACCTTTTACTATCATTAATTTCATATTTGGTTCATTTAATCCAGTTAAATAGTAAAAATTTCGATTAGGAATATATTGATGAAATTGATCAGTCGTTTTATGAGCTGGCTCTCCAGAACATAAAACAACAACACTTTCATCTTCGATTCTTTCAATTAGATTCTTACGATTTTGCATAAAAATGTTTTCCATTATTATCACCTCTGTTTTAATATTATGCTCCAATTATACCACAAATCAATTATTGATATATTTTTTTTACCGATTTTCAATACCGCAATCAATAATCTACTATATTTCAAATAAAAACTCACATTTCTGTGAGTTTTATTATTCTTCTTTTAGTCTTTCAATCCTGCTGCTAAGAAAGCAATAGTTCTAATCATTTGTGCAGTATAACTCATCTCATTATCATACCAAGTTAAAACTTTAACCATTTGTTTTCCATCAACAGTCATAACTTTAGTCATATTTGCATCAAACCAAGATCCATATTCAATTCCAACTGTATCACTAGACACGATTGGGTCTTCAGTATATCCAAGAGATTCATTAGCACGAGCTTTTACAGCTGCGTTAATTTGTTCTACCGTTACTTCTTTTTTAAGTTCAACAACTAAATCAACACATGATCCAGTAATCGTAGGAACA
>JAUVLT010000106.1 GCA_030600605.1 Mycoplasmatota bacterium | reverse complement strand
AACATGAATGTATTTATCATGATAATAATAGATGTTACTGGTGCTGCTTTAAAGTAATCTTTAAAATCACCATCACGGTAAAATATTGACATCTTAATCAACTCCTAGAATTTAAATTTAGTAAATAGATATGGATATAGTCCAAATCCTGTGAATGCTATTAAGAAGTATCTTATCATATGTAAGACATTAAGTAAATCAGTTCCTTCATCAGCAAACATTCCAAAGAGAATTTTAAAACCTTGTTGGATCCCTATCATAATAATAAGTCCAAAAACAACTCTCAGTACTTTATGAATAACTTTAACATCAAGAGTAAAGTTAATATATTTCTTTTCAAAGATTATTCCAATTACAAAACCAATTAATAATCCGTAACTCTTAAAGAAGTCTGCGCCATTAATATGAAATGTAAAAGGAAAAATAACAATAATTATTAAAAAGTATAATCTATGAAGCGCAGCTGAATCAACATAAAACTTATTGAATACTTTATACATTCCATAAGCGATTCCAAAACCTAGTAAAGCAGCTACAAAGACATCTTCTAAAAAGTGTACTCCTAAATACATTCTACTAAGCATCATTAAGATTACTAGTCCAATTGAAATATAGAAAAATACTTTTTTCTTAGTAAAAAATGATCCGCTAAATAAGAAAGTACTAAAGTTTTGAGTATGTCCACTTGGAAAAGACATTCCCCCAGCTGTATCTGGTCTTAAGTTTTCTACTAAATCTGGATATTTTTCAAATGGTCTAGGGGCACCTACAATATTTTTAATTATTGTATTAACACTAGCTGTTAAGCCTAGTGTAATAGCCATAAATTCCCCCATCTTTTTATCGTATGTATAATAGATAACTCCAAATAAAAAGATATAAACATATTCTTCACCTAAAAATGAAATAAAGCTAAAGAAAAAATCAAAAAAGCCATTTCGCATCTCTTGAAGAAATACTACAACATCTATTGTCAAATTAACCACCTCTTATATTATTTTACTTTGAATTGAATAAATATACAACATATGAATTTTTATCAATTTATGTAAAAATGGAGTTGTATTCCAGATTCCCATAAAAAGGATTCGATTCAATTTAAAAAGGCAGCTCGGCTGCCTTTTTAGTACATCAATAATTTAATCATTTTTTTCGTGTTTATTTCTCTAATATTTTTTAAGGCCTTTATTAGTTCATCTTCATTGAGTTTTGTGTTAAGTAATGCTTTTTCAAGTTTTATTGTATTTTCAAATGAATCAATTGTTATATCTTTAATAACTCCTTTTCTAATTATTAAGGTAATTAACATTCTGTTTTCATATTCACTTTTTATAAGAAATTCATTTGCTTCTCCATAATTCCAATCCCAGTTGTTATATTTTTCATTCATTAATTGATTGATTCTCTTTTTATCTAGTTTATCTAAAGAATAGACTTTATTTCCTACTTCACCATCAAATAGATCGTGAAGTAGCAATACTCTAAACATCGAGACAGTCATTTGTTGTTTGAAATATTTTTTAAGATTTACTAAATCAGTTTTTATATGGGTATGAACTAAATCCATAAATATCATATCAGAATCAATAAATAGTATTCCATGATGGATAGTTTTATTTCTATGGGTAGTTTGGTAGTTAAGTGATATCTTATCTTTACCAACATATATGTTATTTTTGTTTTTAATATTAGCTGCGATACCCATTCCTTGTAATACATTAACGATAGGTTCTAAGAAGTATTTATGATTATCAGGTTTTACTTTTGAACTCTTAGTTACAAAGGCAAAATTGATACTACCTAAATCGTGATATATCGAAGTTCCTTTGGTTGTTCTTCTAATAACTGGTATCTTATTTTTTCTTACAAAAGAACCATTTATTACTTTAAATGGATTTTGGTTACGGCCAATTATGACACATTTACTATTTTGCCAGATAAGAATAAAATCTTCATCGATATTTAAAAACTTTAAAACATATTCTTCAACAGCTAAATTGAATCTTGGATTAGTGTTATTATTAATAATAGTAAGCATAAACGTGTTCCCCCTGTTATCTAAATTTTATTACAAAACTAAAGAAAAAGCAAA
>JAUVLT010000059.1 GCA_030600605.1 Mycoplasmatota bacterium | reverse complement strand
AGCTTTTTTTCGTCTAATTCAAGAATTATACCATTATAAAAAATATCGTCTAAATCTTTAAAGTGAATCTTAATTTTCTTTTCAAAGAAATAAACAAGTTTTCTATAATTTCCTTCACCTATTTCATTTATCATATTATTTCATTCGCCTACTTTTATTTAAATATGTGTTACCACTAAGTGTATAAACACCAAATAAAAATGCAAGGGACAGGATTCGAACCTGTTTCTTATCTACATATATAGATACGGCAACACCAATTTGTCCTCCCTTGCAATATCAATTTTAACGATAATATGATTTAAATATTTATTGTGTTACTATGTGTTTATACATTTAGTTAAATGGATTATCAAACATCCCTTCTTCTTCATTTTCTTCTGGTTCAATTGGGTTGCCTTCATTGATTCTAGGTTGGACATAATACTTCCAAGCAATGTATCCTATTACTAATAGCAATCCAATCAATACACTATTTCCTTTTACAAAATCTAATGTTATCATTTTGATTTATTTTTTTTCTCCTTTTATTAAGTATACTTATATATGTAGGCGGATATGACCTGTCTTTTCAAGCCAGTATCCGTCTAATTTGTTTAGTTGACATTTTTAATACGTCTGCTATCTCTTCTACACTTAACCAGTTACGATTGAAACATTTTATGATTAAATCATTCCTTTGTTCTCTTAATTTCTTCTCAGTAATCTTGATGTCTTCCCATTCTGATATTGATTTTTGTTTCTTTGCCTCATATCCTTTTTTATCTAATACAAAGTATTTAACAAAACGTCCGCGAAAGTTTGGTGGCTTACAATATGAATTATATTTCTTGCCTTTGATATACATCTGTTTCTTTGTTGTATAATCATAACTTCCAAAGAAACTTCTCTTGTAAGTGTAAAGCATTCCAGTTGTTCTATGTAAAGCAACGTACCAATCCATCATAAAAAAGTTTGGAATATTCAAAAAGATAAATAAATTCTTACTTCTCATCTCACTCATTATTTTTATCAATGCTTTATTGAACTTTGACATTGATTGTCTGTTTGATAAAAAACCCATTGTTTCATCAAAGACTATTGCTTGATACCTATCTGCGTTATTTACTGCTTCCATAAACTGTTCTATTGTAAAACAACATCTTTCCAAGTTGAAGGAAGGGTCACAATATTTAGCACATTGAAAAGACAAGGTGGATTTTCCAAAACCTTCTCGTCCAACTATTAAAACAAAGGCATCATAATCTTTCTTTACTGATTTTTTTAAAGCATCGAGATTTGACTTTAGATAACCATCTAAATAATATTCTTGATCCCCAACTTTAACTTTTACCATTATTTCTGTTTTTTCATCATTTTCCATTTAATCTTGTTTCCAATTGTATCTTGGGTCTTTTGTAGAAGGCATTAAATAATTACCAGAATTTTGTAAAAGTGAACAGATCTGTTCTACAAAATCATCTAAATCATAATCAAGTTTTTGATTAAAATCTTCTTCCATTTTTACAAAACGTCCATATCTCATAACTTGGATAAATGGTAATTTGATTTTAGTCAATTTTTCTTTTATCCCTTTCATTGATTTTTTTCCATCTTTTGAAGTAATCAAAAAACTTGATTGTAAATGCAATTGCTTTATCATTCTAAATTTAGAATGTTGATCTTTGATTAAGGTAAGGTGAGTTATTTCCATTAGTGACTTATGTATCTTTTCTAATGTTGACAAAGCCATATTAAAAGGAGCTACTCCATTTGATTCTTCTTCTGCCATGTTTGTTAAAGTGTAGGGTCTATTAAAAACATTAATAGTTTAGCACGTGAGAATTTGATAATAGATACATTTAAAAGAGTAGTAGTAGTTAATTAAATATATAAAAATGAAATTAAAAATATCAGAAGAAGAAAAATTTTTTTGGATAGCAATTTTATTTCTTTTTTTATCTTCATTGTTATTCCTTTTTTATGGGTGGTTTATTATATCAAATGGTGTTTTTAAGTTTAAACTATTTGTTTCTTTTTCTTTATTCATAGTTTTATTTTTAGTATCTTTGGTAGATATTTATATTATAAATCAATTACCACCCATTAAATTGGGTAGTCTCCTTGCGAGAAGAAATTATGAAACAAAAAGTTAAGTGTCCAAAATGTAAACACGAATGGGAAACTAAATCTGAATTAATTTATATTACTTGTCCAAGTTGTCAAAGAAAATTTAAAAGAGAGAACGAAGAATAAATGGTGAAAGAAAAAAAGAAAACTAAAAAACCTAACAAATGGAAAACAGCAACTATGGTTTTAATCTTTATGATTGTTTGGTTATTGATTTGGATGGCTTTATTTCAACCAAATATGAAAGAAAAGGAAGAAGCAGAAAGACTTTGTCAATCAATTCAATATACTCCTGCTTGGGTTGATAGTTATGGAGAAATTATTAATTATGGAGTTATACTAAAACCAGAAAATACTACATCAGATATAATAAAAGAATTTTTAATTCCAGAAAGAATTAAATTTGTTTATAATTCTGATTGTTATGCGTGTCAAAATCAGATAAGAGATTTTGGAAATAGTTGGATAGAATATGAGAATTCTGGATTGACAGTAAATTGTAACGAAGTTAATTAATTAGGTAATGTTTTTAATAATGGTTTTATTAATCTATTTATGGTATGGTATAAACCTACAACTTGGTTTCCAAAACCAACTGCGACTGTTGTAGAAAGTACAACTAGTACAAATACGAGTTCAAATACGAGTTCAAGTTCTAGTTTTGATAGTTCTCCTAGTTGGACAATATCTTCTCCTACAAGTATTACTGGGGGATCAAGTTCGAGTAGTGGTGGAGGTTCTTCAACACCAGTTTCAACTTCAACTTCTTCTACTTCAACATCAACATCAGAAGTTCCTTCAACATTATCTCCTATTGAAAACATAAGTGGTGGAAGTACTATTGTAAGCCAACTTCAAGATTTTAAAGTGGATCAAAGGGATTCTACTTTACCAAAAACTTTTGGAAGTGGAACACAAATTTTAGATAAACCAACATTTACCCAACACTTTTTACAACAAGAACCAAAAGACATAATAACAACTACTGTTAAAAAAGGAGAAGAGAAAGCAAGAGCAAGTTATTCTTCAGCACAAACTTGGTTAAGTGAAAAGATTCCAACAATGGAAGAACTAGCAAAACCAGTTTCAGATTATATTATTAAAACAAGGGGGTGGGATTTACAACCAACAACTCAAGAAGGATTAGATATATTAAAATTGAAAGTAGAAAAATTAAGTAAGGTTGAAGAATTCATAAGACCTGCTGGACAAATTGGTTATGGAATTTATAGTTCTGTTCAAGAAAAACCATTAAAATTTTTAGCAACAACAGGAGCATTTTTTGTTTTACCTGGAGCTTTAATGGGAATTGGTGCAGGAGCAAAAGCATTGGGAGTTACTTCCACTTTATCCCAATTTCCAATTGTTACCAAAGTTGCTGGAACAGGTTTGAAAGTAGCACTGCCTTTAGTTTATGGAACAAGTGTAGGAATACGAGTAGCAACAGCAAAAGAACCTTTTGAACAATTTGGAAGAATTCTTGGTGGAGAAGTAACGCCAATGTTTTTAGGTGGTTTTGCTGGTGCAAAGTTCTTTCCAAAAGTTTCTGGATATTTAAGGACAAGAGGAAGAAGTGAAATTGATATTCAAACTTTAGTTCAAAGAGATGTTCTATTAGGAAAAAAACAATTACCACTAGCTTCTGGAAGAAAGCACCTAGCTTTATTTAAAGAACAAGGTTTTGGATTTCATGCAACTGGAAAACAGTTTTGGACTAGTGGGAAAGGTTTTAAAGTTCATGAAACACTTACTAGATCTAAAGATTTTCCTGGAACTTACACTTCCACTTCTGTTTCACCTCATTTTTTAAGAACTGGAAAATATGCTAAATATAAATTGTTTGGTGGAGATTTTTTTTCTCCTTATGCAAAACCAGGGGTAGCAGTAATATCTCCAACAGGTTATGTTGCTGGAACTTCGGCAAAACTTGGACAAGCATTTGTTCCTGGTTTAGGTTCGGAAATTGAAGCAATCATTCCTCCAGGAACTACTACTCAATTTGTAAGTAAAACTGGATTTTTCAAATGGCAGGGAGTTAAAGTTCCAATAGATATTTTCAAAACAGTTGGTGGTGGTGCTAAAATTACTAGTGTTTCTGTAAGTGGTGCATCAATTTCTTCTTCTTCTTCTTCTGCTATTTCTAGTTATCCTATAACAACTCCTGGAACATTTGCATATTCTTCATTGAGTTCTTTTAAAGATACGAAGCTTGATTTTGGATTTGATTATAAAGATAGTTATAAAACTAAAGACTTGTCACAACAATATTATTTATCTTCTAAAAAAGATATGCCTTTCACTCCAATATCTACTGGTAAAGGTGGAGTTTCTCGTGGATTTTCTACACCAAAAATTACTTATGATCCTTATATTACTTATGATCCTTATGATCCTACTAGAACAATAAGTAAATCATCAAAAAAAATATCACGATTTAATCCGCCAAGAACACCAATACCATTTAAAATAAGGGAACCAACTATTCCAGAAGATCCCCCTTTTGACTTTGAAAGAAAAAAAGTAAAACCAATTAAAAAGAAAAAAAGAAAGAAACCAAAAACTCCTATCCGTCCTTCATTCACAGGAATAGTTTTAGAAATACCAGAGGCAGCAGAACTAGTAACAATTAGTGGAGTAGAACTTGGGATACTTCCTGGACAAATTAGGGGATTAGAAACAGGATTTAATGTAAAGAGAAAGAAGAAATCTAAAAAGAAAAAGAAATAGTCACTTAATAATGTTTTTAATAAACCTTAATATAATTTAAGTATGGTGAACGAAACTCCTGAAATGCAATTTACTAGAGAACAACAAGCCCAGCAACTTGATTCTGATCCAAATGCAATTTATGCAAACACTATGCGTGAAGAAAAAATAACAAATATTCTTTCACAGATAAATCCAGATAACTTATTAGTTGATATTGAACATAGAATTAGAGGAGAAAAAAAGAATGTTTATACTGGACAATGGGAACCAATAGTAAAGGATCAAGAACCAATTTCAGACAAGTTAGTATCACGTTTTATTTCTTACCTAGGTTGCATATTAAATCAAAATACTTCTATGAGTAACTTTTCAAGTAATGAAATAAATAATTTGATGGGTTTGACTATTGATTGGATAAAAGATGATTTAGTTGTTAATGCAGAAGAATATGGGATTGAAGGAAAATATACAGAGTATGATAGAATAGCCCACATAATTTGTACTTCTTGTTTTGCTGTTTTTAAAAGAGCATTGAATGGACAAGAGTCTAGAAGAATATTTAGTATATTAAAAGTTCATGAAAACCTAACACCAGAAAAACAAAAAGGAGGATTTTTAAATAATCTTAAATTTTGGTAAATGAAAATAACACAAGAACAATTTGGTAAGCTAAAACAATTAGATAGAATTGAATATCGACAGAAAGCAAGAAACATAGAAGACATACATGACAAATGTTTTGGTTGGATGTTCATGAAGGGAGTAATTTTTTTAATAGCCTTTTTATGTTTAATTATTCCACAAGGATATTCTGTTTGGGGAATTGAATTTGTTATTGATATTTCTAATGTTTTGATTTCTTTAATAGTAATTTTAAGTGTCTTTGGTTTGATAGGATGTGGTATAGATTTAGTGCTATATATTACTCAGATAAAAAATTTAAAAGAACTTCAAGAAAAGTATTTTAAAGTAGAGGTTAAAAAGTAATGGTAGATATTGGGGAAGTAGTTCAAGGAGCAATTCCAAGTGGAAGTGTAGTCGGACTTATATTTTTATTATTAATTATTGGAACAATTGCTTTAATAGTTGTTGGAGGATTTGGTTTTATTATTTGGAATAAGAAAAGGTGGAACTTAAAAGTTGAAATAAAACTTCCAAGAAGTAATGGGACAATAGTTAATGGTGAATGGGGTAAAGGTTATTTTCATGCTAAAAGGGGAGTTGTTTATATTAAAAGACCAGGAAAGTTCCAACCAAAGATACCATTAAAGATTTTTGATCCAAAGAGATATTTACAAGGAACAAATTTGATTACAGTAATTCAATTGTCACCAACAGATTATAGACCAGTTCTACCAAAGAGTTTTTTAGAATATGATTTAGAATATACTGATACTGAAACTGGTAAAGTTACTACATACAAAGAATCAGTATTAAATATTAAATGTGATACTGGACATAGTAAAGCATGGCAGGTTGCATTCGATGCTGCTGCAAAAAGGGCATATAGTTTACAAAGTTTCATGCAGCAATTTCAAACACCAATTGCAATAGCAGTTGTCGTCGTCGCTGTTTTCGTGGGTATCGCGGCGCTGTGGTCACAGATGCCGAGTTGAGAGTAGGTAATGTTTTTAATTAATGCTTCACAAGTAATAAA
>JAUVLT010000039.1 GCA_030600605.1 Mycoplasmatota bacterium | reverse complement strand
ATTATACACTTAAAAAACAATGATTATATTTTTCTTTTTCAATTTCTTTGTCTTGTCATTCTATATTCTTAAGAAGATTTTTGTATTCTTTCTACGTTGTTAGAAAATATATTCTTTCTATATTTTGTTACTATTATTTATTTTGCCTTTACTATTTTTTCATAGAATTATTATTCACTATATTATTTCACATTTCGGCTGTATTTGCTGGTCAATTGTATTTATTATTAATTTATTTATCGTATCAACTGGTCAGCGAAGTGAATTTTACGCTTTAGTATAGCTGTTTTCTTAGTATATTTTTGGTTTTATAATGTTAATATGGAACAATTTCGGATACATATTTTGACCACTTATCAAGTTGTATGGGGATAATTTGATATTGAGATAGATATGTTAATAATATTTAATAAATAATTAAAAGAGGTGGTTATGTGAGAAAGCAACTTAAGAAACTTACTTTAAATTATGACTGGGATTATTTATCTAGTTATAAGGAATCATTTGTAAGAAATTTTCCTGATGGTAAAAAAATTAACATTCCTCACACAAATGTTATTTTACCATTCAACAATTTTAGTATGAGTGATTTTCAGTTTATTAGTAGTTATCAAAAAGTTTTTGATATTAAGAAAGTGAAATCAAAACGTTATACCCTTCATTTTGATGGGGTTATGACATATTGTGAGGTCTATGTTAATGAGCAATTGGTAATTAGTCACAAAGGTGGTTATACTGCTTTTAGTAAAGATATTACTTCTAGCTTGAATAATGGTGAAAACAAAATTTTTGTAATGGTTGATTCTACGGAGAGAAAAGATATTCCTCCACAAGGAAACATTGTTGATTATTTATCCTATGGTGGAATATATCGAGAAGTTTATATTATTGAACATGAAAGCAATTTTATTGCGAATGCCTTTATTGATGTAATTGCTGATACAATCGAAATTCGTATGTTAATTAATTTCAAAACAAAAAGTAGTAGTGTTTTTACTTATAATATCTATAAGGAAAATATACTTATTCATAGTTTTGAGAGAGAATATGATTTACGAAACAAAATAAACGCTCATAGTGTCATTGATCTTGAAAAGTGGACTTTAGATAACCCGGTATTATATCATTTAGATATTTTAATGGATGGAAAACTTTCTTATACATCTAGATTTGCAAAGCGAAGTATTCAGATTAATACTAAAGGATTCTTTTTGAATAAAAAACATATTAAATTAATTGGGCTTAATAGACAACAATCATTTCCATATGTCGGGTATGCTATGCCTAGTAATGCGCAAAGGAAAGATGCAGATATATTAAAATACGAACTTGGAGTGAATGTTGTAAGAAGTAGCCATTATCCACCTAGCAAGCATTTTTTGGATAGATGTGATGAAATTGGGCTATTAGTATTTATTGAAATACCAGGATATCATTATGTAGGAAACCAAGCATGGCAAGAAGTCGCAAAAGAAAACGTAAACGAAATGATATATCGCGACTATAATCATCCAAGTATCTTTATTTGGGGTGTAAGAATAAACGGATCATTGGACTATAATAATTTCTATAAAGCAACTAATAAAATTGCGAAAGAATTAGATCCTTATCGCCATACAGGGGGAGCTAGAAATACAAAAAGAAGTAAATTATTAGAAGATGTATATACTTACAATGACTTCGAACATTATGGAATCAATAAAGGCTTAAAAAAGGCAAAAAGAGTAAGTAAAAAGAATACACCATATCTAGTTACTGATTACAATGGTTATATGTATCCTACGAAGAAATTTGATGATGAATTACATCGAATTAACCAATCAAAAAGACATTTAGCAGTTCAAAATGATTCATTTGGATCTGAGAGAATATCAGGTGCAATTGGATCTTGTATGTTTGATTATAATACTACAAAGGATTTTGGTAGTGGAGATATGATCTGTTATCATGGAGTTTTGGATATGTTTAGAATACCTAAATTTTCAGCGAGTGTATTTCGCAGTCAAAATGATGATAATCCTTATATTGAAGTGTTATCTAGTTTAAGGATAGGAGAACAAGAATCGGGATTACAAAAAGAAGTTTTTGTTCTAACTAATGCAGATCATATTAAGTTTTATATCAATAATAACTTTATCGATTACTTTTACCCTAGTAATAGGTATCCTAATTTACCACATCCCCCAATAATAATAGATGATTTCATTGGGAATTTAATTAAAGAAAATGAAAAATATAGTGAAAAAGATAGTAATAAAATCAAAAAAGTATTTAAAGTAATGATGAAATGCGGAATGAATATTCCTTTGAAATCAAAAATCAGTTTAAGATTATTCCTGTTTAAAAATAAAATACAATTTCATGATATTGAAAAACTATACTCAAAATATATTGCGAGAAAAGGTGAGAAATCAACTATTTACAAATTTGAAGCTTATAAAGATAATTTTTTAGTTGAAACAAAAATCATTGGTACTAGTTCTTTAAATGATTTATATGTTGAAGTTGATGATGAAACCTTAAAAGAAACCGATACATATCAAACAACAAGAGTAGTTGTTAAGCATTTGGATGAACATTTAAATATTCTTACCTACTCAAACGAAGTAATAACTATAAAGATAAAAGGACCTTTAGAAATAATAGGACCATCAAAATTAGCTTTAATAGGAGGAAGTACAGGGTTCTATCTTAAAACTAAACAAGAAATAGGGGAAGCTAAAATTACGATTTCATCAAATAATTTTAAAGACAAAAAAATAAAAATAAATGTAAAATAAAAACGAAAGAAATTTTGTTTTTATTTTATAAAAAAATGATATAATATTCACATGACCAAATGCTATGGAGGAGAAAATGAAAAAACTTTCTTATTTATTTATGTTTCAAGGATTATTTTTAGCTTTAGAAGCGTTTATGAGAATTATTGGCAATGAATCACTTTATCCTGGGTTCAATAATAGTATTAGAGAATTTCGTTATGTTGCATTTGTAATTGGAATATTATTAATAGTTGCGGCAATCGGGTTCATTAATAAAAAATTTTATGGTTATTATACGGCGCTTTTTTTATATCTGATTTTTAACACTTTTGCAATATTCAAAGTATTTTATGCATTTTATACTGAAGAGATTTCACTTTTCACTGGGGCAGTTATTATTTCTTTCTTGGTATTCGTTTTAAAAAGTATTACTGATACTGAAGATGAATTTGAAAAGAGTAACCCTAGAATAGTTAATCCTTTTTAGAAAAGTATTTTATATTTAGAAACAATATTTTTTTCACCAAAAATATAAAAATAATAGTTTATGAATCGAAATAATTTTGATTGACAAACGCTTACAAAATAAGATATAATTATGGTGTAAATAGGGGATTAAATCGAAATACAGAGGAGCATGTTCCTGGGTACTGAATAGGTGTAAATAGCGTAGACGCTAGATACTATTTAAGAAGGAGGGATGTGCCGAAAGGGTTACTGTGTCTACTAGGTAAACTCTTGATGAATAAGGGCAAAACTTTATTCATTGTCATTTTTATTGAAATGATGAGCTGTTTATGTATAACACATAAACAGCTCTTTTTATTTTTAAAAGAGGAGAAAGAGAGGTAATTTTATGAAAAAATTGGATGGAAAAGTTGCGATTATTACTGGAGGAGCACAAGGTTTAGGATTTGAAATGGTTAACTTATTTAGTACTGAAGGAGCTTTGGTTATTGCGGTAGATATTAAGGATTTCAAATTAGATTTACCTAATGTTGAATCTTACCATCTTGATGTTACAAATGGTAAGGATTGTGAAAAATTTTATAATTATGTTAAGGAGAAATATCAAAAAATTGATATTTTGGTTAACAACGCAGGAATTACTAGAGATGCACTTACTCATAAAATGAGTGAAGAAATGTGGGATTTGGTAATTGATGTAAATCTTAAGGGAGTTTTCAATTTAACTAAATTTGTTGGTCTTGATATGATGTATGCTGGACAAGGAAGTATTATTAATATATCAAGTGTTGTAGGTGAGTATGGAAACATCGGCCAAGCTAATTACTCAGCTACTAAAGCGGGACTTATTGGTCTTACTAAAACATGGGCAAAAGAATATGCTAGAAAAGGTGCAAATGTGCGTGTTAACGCTGTTTCTCCAGGATATATTATGACTGACATGTTAAAAAGTGTACCAGAAGATTTACTTGCAAAATTCGCTAAACTAACAATGCTTAAAAGACTTGGTGAACCGATTGAAATAGCAAAAGCTGCTCTTTTCTTGGCAGGAGATGACTCATCTTATATTACAGGACATGTATTAAGTGTTAATGGTGGAATGAGACTGTGATACAACTTGGTAAATCAATCAAGGAACTTAAGATTGGTGATCTAGTAAGTCATAAAAAGATAATAACAGAAAAAGATATTGAAATGTTTGGTGAAATTACAGGAGATTATAATCCTGCTCATTTTGATGAGGGGTATGCACAAAAAACAATTTTTAAAAAAAGAATTGCTCATGGTATGTTAATAGGATCTTTATTTAGTAAACTATTAGGTATGGAATTACCAGGTCCGGGAAGTATATATATTACGCAAACACTACGTTTTAGAAGACCCGTTTATTTTGGAGATACTATAAAAGCAGAAGTTATTGTTAAAGAAATAGATATTGAAAAAAATAGAGTAACATTTGATTGTGTTGCTTATAATCAAAATAATGAAAAAGTAGTTATTGGTGAAGCACAATTAATGCCACCAATTAAGGAGGAAAAATAATGGAAAAAGTTTATATTGTTGAAGCGAAAAGAACAGCTATTGGAAGTTTCTTAGGAACGTTAACTAAAACACACCCAACTGACATGGGAGTAGCATTGGTGAAAAACATTTTAGAGAGTACTAAAGTAGAACCTAAAGATATTGATGAAGTAATTGTTGGAAATATTTTACCTGCTGGACTTGGACAGGGTGTGGGTAGACAAATAGCAATTAAATCAGGGTTACCAAAAGAAGTAGTAGGGTATAGTTTAAATATGGTTTGTGGTAGTGGAATGAAGGCTGTCATGAATGCTTATAGTAATATTGCCGTTGGAATTCATAATTTAGTATTTGCTGGTGGAGTAGAAAATATGAGCGCAGCTCCATATTTAACTCCTAAAACAGTGAGAACTGGTCATAAAATGGGAGATATAACTTTGAAAGATCATATGGTTTTCGATGCATTAACAGATGTATATGGAGGATATCATATGGGAGTAACTGCTGAAAATATCCAAGTAAAACATGATATTACTAGAGAAGCACAAGATGTTTTTGCTGCAAACTCTCAAGCAAAAGCGATTGCTGCAATAGATAATGGTAAATTTAAAGATGAAATTGTTCCTCTGGAAATTAGAGTTAGAAGAGATACAATTACTTTTGATACTGATGAATATCCAAACAGAAAAACTAATTTAGAAAAATTAGGTAAATTACGTGCCGTATTTAAAAAAGATGGAACAGTAACTGCTGGAAATGCATCAGGAATTAATGATGGTGGTTCAATGATTTTGCTTGCTAATGAAGCAATGATTAACAAATATAATTTAAAACCAATGGCAGAAATTATCGCAGTAGGACAATGTGGAGTTGATCCTGCTACAATGGGGTTAGGACCAGTTGAAGCGATTAAAAAAACTTTAAAAACCGCTAATATGAAATTATCAGACATGCAATTATTAGAATTGAACGAAGCATTTAGTGTTCAATCAATTGGTGTTGTAAAAGAACTAAGTGAAAATCATGATGTATCTGTAGAATGGATAATGGAAAGAACAAATGTAAACGGTGGAGCAATAGCACTAGGACATCCTGTTGGAACTAGTGGGAACAGAATTATCGTTACATTAATACATGAAATGATTAAACGTAAAAACACATATGGATTAGCTTCATTATGTATCGGTGGAGGAATGGGTACTGCAATTATCCTGAAAAACTTAAGAAAGTAGGAATCAAGATGGAAAAGATTATTAAGCTAACAGATCTTAAAAATCATCTATTTGATGGTATGAGTATTATGGTTGGAGGGTTTATGGCTGTAGGTACTCCAGAAATATTAATTGACGAAATAGTTAGATTAAATATTAAGGACATAACAATTATTTGTAATGATGCTGGTTTTGTAGATTTAGGTGTTGGTAAATTAATTGTTGCTGGCCAAGTTAAAAAATTAATAGCTTCACATATTGGTCTTAATCCTGTAGCGGGAAGATTAATGGGTGAAGGTATTATGGAATGTGAATTAATACCACAAGGAACTCTTGCTGAACAAATTAGAGCAGGTGGAGCTGGACTTGGTGGATTATTAACTCCAACAGGTCTTGGAACAATTGTTGAAGAAGGTAAAGAAATTATCACAGTAGATGGCCAAGATTTTATTCTAGAATTACCAATCAGAGCAGATTTAGCACTTCTTTATGGAACTACTGTTGATAAATATGGAAATACAAATTTTACGAAAACAACCAGAAACTTTAATCCTGTAATGGCAACAGCAACAGACAAAGTTATTGTTTTAGCTAGAGAAATGGTTGATAGAATTGATCCTGATAATGTAGTGACTCCTCATATCTTTGTAGATTATATTGTAAAGGAGGAAGAATAAATGGATAAGAATGAAACTAAAAACTATATCGCAAAAAGAGTAGCTAAAGAATTACGTGATGGTGATTTAGTAAACTTAGGGATTGGTCTTCCTACTTTAGTAGGTAATTTTTTGCCTAAGGGTATTAAAATTAATCTTCAAAGTGAGAATGGCCTAATTGGATTAGGACCGGCTCCTGATGATAAAACATATGATAAAGATATTACCAATGCAGGGGGACAACCAGTTACTTTGCTTGATGGTGGAATGTATTTTGATTCAACTTTATCGTTTTCAATTATTAGGGGTGGACATGTAGATATAACAGTACTTGGGTGCTTACAAGTAGATAGTACTGGTAGTTTAGCAAGTTGGATAATCCCTGGTAAAATGGTTCCTGGTATGGGCGGAGCAATGGATTTAGTAACTGGAGCTAAAAAAGTTATTATTGCAACAACACATACAAATAGAGGGAATCCTAAAATATTGAAAAATTGCACATTGCCATTAACTGCGAAAAATCAAGTTAACATGATTATCACAGAAATGGGAGTAATGGAAGTTAGAAATGATGGATTACATTTACTTGAATATAATCCTGAATATACAATTGATCAAATTATTGAAGCAACGGATGCTACTTTAATTATTAATAATCCTAAGAAAGTAGAGGTGGAGGACTAATTATGGAAAAAGTATTAATTAGAATGAGACTAAGTGCTCACCATGCTCATTATGGTGGAGGATTAGTAGATGGAGCTTTTATCATGCAATTATTTGGTGATGTAGCCACAGAACTACTTATTAGAAATGATGGTGATGAAGGATTATTCCGAGCATATGATAACGTTGAGTTTCTAGTTCCTTTATATGCTGGAGATTATATAGAAGTAACAGGTTGGATAACAAAACAAGGAAATACTTCACGAAAAATGGAATTTGAAGCATATAAGGTAATTGAATCATTACCTAAATTAAGTTCATCCGCAGCGCATGTGTTAGAAAAAAAAGTATTAGTAGCTAAGGCTAGTGGAACTTGCATTGTTTTGAAAGATATGCAAAGATACTAATGGAAAAGTTGATAATTACCTGCGCCATAAGTGGCGCAGAAGTAACAAAAGAGGATAATAAATTTGTTCCATATACTCCAAAGGAAATGGCTATTGAAACTTATTTAGCTTGTCAAGCAGGAGCAAGTATAATTCATTTACACGTTAGAGAAGATGATGGAACACCTACTCAAGATGTTAAACGTTTTGAAGAAGTAATAAAACAAATTAGAAAATTATGTCCTAATACTATTATTCAGCCCTCAACTGGGGGAGCTGTTGGTATGAGTAATGATGAAAGGTTACAACCAATTCAATTAAATCCTGAAATGTGTACACTAGATTGTGGTAGTGTAAACTTTGGAAGTAATGAAGTATTTGTTAATACAGAGGATGATATTAAGTATTTTGCAAAAAAAATATATGAAAAATCGATTTTACCAGAACTTGAATGTTTTGGTAAAATGCATGTTGATCAAGTCTTAAGATTATATAAAAAGGGACTAATCAAAGATCATCTGCATTTTAGTTTTGTTTTAGGAATGCCTGGGGGTATGAATGCTTCAGAAAGAGACTTTGTATTTTTAAAAGAAAGCATTCCAAAAAGTGCTACATATAGTGTCGCAGGTATTGGAAGACATGAATTTCCTTTAGCTGAATTAGCTATTAAAGATGGAGGACATGTAAGAGTTGGCCTAGAAGATAATATTTATCTTGAAAAAGGAGTAAAAGCTGAAGGTAATCAAGACCTTGTGAAAAAAGTTGCTTTAATTGCTAAAAAGTACGGTCGTGAGGTTGCAACACCAGATGAAGCTAGAAAAATACTAGGAATAAAGGTATAAAAATATGGAAAAATTATGTAAATATGGAACTAATAGAGTAATAACACCAAAAGGTATTTTGCCTCAAGCTGCAACAAAAATTGATAATAATATGGTAATTAAAGAAAATGAATTACTAATTGATGTAATCACATTAAATATTGATTCAGCTTCATTTGCTCAAATAAAAAATGCTTGTAATAATGATGTATTACTAATGGAAGAAATGATTTTAGGGATTGTTGCTGAAAAAGGTAAAATGCAAAATCCAGTTACTGGCAGTGGAGGAATGTTAATTGGTGAAGTTAAAGAAGTGGGGAAATTATTTCCAGATCAATCACTTAAAGCAGGAGACAAAATTGCTACTTTAGTTTCATTATCGTTAACACCACTTGTGATTAAGAAAATTAAATCAATTAATCTTGATAACGATCAAGTTCATATTGAAGGATTAGCTATTTTATTCGAATCAGGAATATTTGCTAGAGTGCCTGAGGATATGGATGAACATTTGGTTTTGGCAGCACTTGATGTTGCCGGTGCTCCTGCTCAAGTTGATAAACTTGTTAAAGAAGGAGATTCAGTAGTAATTATTGGAGCTGCTGGGAAAAGTGGTGTACTTTGTGCTTATCAAGCGATGAAAAAGGCTACATCTAAAGGTAAAGTAATCGGTATTGTAAATGAGATTGAGCAAATTCAAGCATTAAAAGAATTAAAATTATGTGATGAAGTAGTTCTTGCGGATGCTACAAATGCAATAGAAGTTTATGAAAGAGTAATGGTTGTTAATAATGGTCCAGTTGATGTAACTATAAATGTTGTTAATATTCCTAATACAGAAATGAGTTGCATCTTAATTACTAAAGATAGCGGTATTGTATATTTCTTTAGTATGGCAACATCATTTACAAAAGCAGCACTTGGTGCTGAAGGTGTTGGTAGTGACGTAACAATGATTATTGGGAATGGCTATACAGCAGGACATGCTGAATTAACATTAAACTTAGTGAATAGTGTTCCTAAAATAAAAGAACTATTTGAAAAGAAATATACATAGGAGGTTGCAATCATGGCTGTAAAACTTTATACGAAGCATTTAGAAAGAAGAAAGCAATATTTTCCAGATGTTTCAGACAAAGAATGGGACGATTGGCATTGGCAAGTAAGAAATCGCATTACTAACGCTAATGATTTAGATAAATATATCAAGTTAGAAAATCAAGAACTTGATATCATTAATAAAGTACTTGGACAATTTAGAATGGCAATAACACCATATTATTTAACATTAATTAATCCTGATAATGTTAATGATCCTGTAAGACTTCAAGCGGTTCCTTCAATTAATGAAATGCATATTGGAGTACATGATTTAGAAGATCCATTATATGAGGATCGTGATAGTGTTGTTCCAGGACTTACACACAGATATCCTGATAGAGTACTATTTTTAATCACAGATATGTGTAGTATGTATTGCCGTCATTGTACGCGTCGAAGATTTGCTGGACAAAAAGATATAGGTTCAAAAATGGATAATGTAGAACTAGCAATTGAGTATATTAGAAATCATCCTGAAGTTAACGATGTTTTACTTTCAGGGGGAGATGCTTTACTTGTTAGTGATGCTCGACTTGAGTATATTATTAGTGAATTAAGAAAGATTGACCACGTAGGTGTAATTAGACTTGGAACTAGGACTCCAGTGGTTATGCCTCAACGTATTACATCTGATCTTGTTAACATGTTGAAAAAGTATCATCCTATTTGGCTAAATACACATTTTAATCATTTTAAAGAGTTAACTCCAGAAGCAAAAAAAGCTATTGATTTAATGGCAGATGCTGGGATTCCTTTAGGTAATCAAAGTGTGCTTTTAAGGGGTGTAAATGATTGTGTTAACATCATGAGAAAATTAGTAAAAAGACTAATTCAGTTACGTGTAAGACCTTACTATATGTATCAATGTGATCTATCTCGTGGAATTGAACACTTTAGAACACCTGTTAGTAAAGGTATTGAAATTATTGAAGGACTCAGAGGTCATATATCAGGTATTGCTGTACCAACATTTGTAATTGATGCACCTGGTGGTGGTGGTAAAATTCCTGTTATGCCAAACTATGTAATTTCACAGGCACCAGGAAGAACAATTCTTCGAAATTATGAAGGAATGATTACGACATATTATGGTCCGAGTAGTTATGATGATAAGTGTGAATGTGAGGATTGTGTTGCTGCAGCGAAAGGGATAGAAAATCCTGAGATGAGTAATAAAATAAGATTAGATCAATTTAATACAGCTAGAAAAAGAAAGAATCATATCTAATAATTTTAAGAAAATATATTGAGCCGCATCACACTATTTCAATAATTGGTACTGCAAAAAACGCTGGAAAAACAACAGTGTTAAATCAAATAATTAATGAGTATAAAGGAGAAATAATTGCGATAACTTCAATTGGACTTGATGGTGAAAAAATTGATAATGTTACCTCTAGACCAAAACCAAGAATTAGAGTTTACCCAAAAACAATCATAGCTACTGCATATGATTGTTTAAAGGAATGTTATTTTGATTTTTTGATTCTTGAAGAGACAGATATCAGAACACCACTTGGCGAAATAGTTATTATCCAAGTCTCTACTGAGGGATTAGCCTTAGTTGTTTAAAATAACGCCGGGAGCAATTTTCCTGTCTTTCAGGATTTTTGCAACTGTTTTTAGATCTTCAAAACGCCCATTTGTACAGCTTCCAATAAAAGCGGAATAAAT
>JAUVLT010000086.1 GCA_030600605.1 Mycoplasmatota bacterium | reverse complement strand
GGCTTTTGGAAATCACTTATATCTCCGCTAATGATCCTACTATCATATTATGTATATAGTATTTTCATATTTCTAGGATTACTTCAAATACAAAAAGATAAAAAAGAATACTCAATATAATTATGAGGATTTTCCTAAAATAAAGATTATAGATCTTGATGGAGAAGAAATTAATTTAAGTGATTTAGGTATAGATAAATTAAAGGAACTAATTGATGATGAATCCATTCTGGATTATGGTAGAGTAAACAAAACACCGCAAAATGCAATAATTGCGTAGTATATTAATAGAGATATGCAATTATTGCATTTTTATATTGTAATAAAATGCAATGCATAGTATAATGATTGTAGGTGGTGATTATGTGTCTATTAAAGAATTAAGAAAATCTTTATATTTATCGCAAAAAGAAGCTTCTAAACTTGTAAAAATTCCTTTAAGAACTTACATTAATTATGAAAATGACGAATTAAAAAAGGATTCTATTAAATATCATTATATTAAAGAGAAACTGGAAGAATATGGGTTGATAGATGAAGAACATGGACTACTTACAATAGTTAAGATAAAAGAAATAACTCAATCAGTTTTATCTGATTATGATATTAATTATTGTTATTTGTTTGGATCTTATGCAAAACAATCTGCAAATGAAAGAAGTGACGTTGATTTACTTATATCGACATCAGTTACAGGTATGAAATTTTATGGCCTAGTCGAGGAATTAAGAGTCCAACTGAAAAAAAGAGTTGAAGTCATTACACTATCTTCACTAGAAGAAAATCCTTCATTATTGAATGAAATATTAAAAGATGGAGTGAAAGTATATGGATAATAAAAAAGATGATAAATACTATGTAGAGAAGATATTAGCTGATATTAGCTTTTTAATTAAGCATACAAAAGATTTAGAGAAAGAAGAGTTTGAGAAAGACGAAGTGCTTTTAGATTCTATAATGTTTAGATTTATTCAAATATCAGAACGCATTAAGAAATTAACGATAGCATTTAAAAATAAACATATAGAAATACCTTGGAGAGATATCATTGGACTTAGAAATAGAATTGTTCATGAATATGGGAATGTTGACTTGAATGTTATTTATGATGCTGTAAAAACAGATATTTACGATATACAGAAGTTATTTGAGTCGGTATAAAAGCAAAGGAAATATTATATGAGGTTTAAAACAAGCCGCAGTTTAAAGTGTTATAATGAGTGAATTGATAGGATGTTAGTATACATAAAACAAAGAAAGAGGAATAAAATATATCACAATAATCTATTAAGGGATTTAAAATTTAGCTTCGGGTATAGTTTCAATAAAAGAGATAATGAAAAAACAATAGATGAATTAATTGGTTTGGCTGATGATTGTATGTATGCTGATAAAGCACAAAACAAAAAATATAGAAGAAGAAAAGATGACAGATAATGTCATTTTTTTAACAATCTAATATATCTCTTTTTTATTTGTGTCCGTTTTAAAGTAATTCTTTCTTTTGGGCTCTTTTGTTTTAGTGTATTGGTATGGAAGTTAAACAGTGGGTATGGTAAAATATTATAAGGACGTGATATTATGAAAAAGATTATAGCAATAATTGGAGACAACAGTATTGAAACAGGTAGCTTAAAAGAAAAAATAGCTTTCTCAGTTGGGAAGGCATTAATAGATAGTGGATATCGTATCCAATCCGGAGGAATGGGTGGAATCATGAAGGCTACTTCTTTAGGTGCGAGAAGCTCTTCAAACTATCAAGAAGGAGATATTATCGCCTTGATACCTTCATTTGATAAAAATGAGAGTAATGGTCTTGCTGATATTATTATCTCGACAGGACTAGATATTAATCGTGCTAGTATTGTTGCTAATGCTGATTTTGTAGTAGCTATTGGTGGTGGGGCGGGAACATTAGCTGAAATAGCTAGTGCTTGGATGCTGATGCGACCAATTGCCGCTTTTAATAACGTAGAAGGTTGGAGTAAAAAGGTTGCTGGAACTAAAATAGATACCAGAATTCGCTATAAATTTGATGATCATATATATAGTGTTGCTACTGCTGCAGATTTGATTAAAGTCATTTCTGAGAAAATAGAATTATATGATAAGTATCACCATTATATCATTATGAAAAAAGATAAGTAATCACAATTAATAATATAGATACTATAACAAAGCCCTTTTGGGCTTTTTCTTTTGTACTATATATAATTGTTTTTTAACTATTTGTGATATTATATATATATAGTAAAAAAGTTCTATGCAGACTATTTTAACCGGAGGTATTTATGAATCTAATAGAAAGAATACGAAATGACATAATTAAAATTCAGGGTAGACAAACAAAACTATACAGAAATATTGCTAAAGCATATAAAAAGGAAATTAGTAATTTAGGTATTACTGATATATATATTTTATGTGAATCAATGCTAGAAACAAGAAATCGAGAAGAAACAACAATTGCGTACCAGATTATCTATGATAATTGTAAGAAGTATGATGAAAACACATTTGATATTTTTGAGAAGTGGCTATATG
The DNA here is from genome assembly GCA_030600605.1 of Mycoplasmatota bacterium. Classification (GTDB taxonomy): domain Bacteria; phylum Bacillota_I; class Bacilli_A; order Izemoplasmatales; family Izemoplasmataceae; genus JAFGXW01. The sequence goes on along the minus strand of JAUVLT010000086.1, from coordinate 760 downwards.
AATATATCGAAGACTGGTGGGACTGTGACGATTTTATGACACATGCATTTCAGGATGTGTTAATGAAATATCCTAAGAATTTAAGCAAGATAAAAAAATGGGTAATTCATGAGAAGTTTGCTGTTAGAAGAAGCGCAGCTGTAATTTTACTTAGACCTGCACAAAAGAGATTGTTAGAAGAAAATACTATTTTTGAAATTTGTGATTTATTAATAGATGACACTAATTATTTAGTTCAAAAAGGATATGGATGGTTACTCAAAGAATCAAGTAAGACTTATCATGATTCAGTAATTCAATATTTAGAAAATAATGTTTCAAGAATGTCAAGAACAGCATTTAGATATGCCTTAGAAAAGTTACCTAAAGAAGAAAAAGAGAGATTAATGAGTTTATAATAATAATTTACTATATTATAACGAGGTGTTTATAGGTCGTCTATAATCTAATTCAATACTAAGTTGAATTAATAAAACCCTGTAAATAGGCAATAAATTAGTCTTTTCAACCAAAGGTTTAGTTGATTAAACTATTTAGTTATTACATTATTCATAATTATTGATACAATTAAGGTGAGGTGACTAACTAATGAAGGATAACAAAATTGCTGAACTATTAATTAAGCTTAGAAAAGAAAAAGGATTCACTCAAACTGATCTTGCAGATAAACTTGATATATCTTTTCAGGCAGTTAGCAAATGGGAAAGAGGAGAAAATTTACCTGATGCATATACGTTAATAGAAATAGCTAAAATATACG
>JAUVLT010000030.1 GCA_030600605.1 Mycoplasmatota bacterium | reverse complement strand
TTTTCAATAACTGAAACCTCTTTTAGGAAGAAACCATCGTTATCGTAATATCTTGAAAGTGTAGAATTTTCAATCTCTGGAACAAATGATACTGTGATTTTGTCACCTGTGATTTCACCTGATTGGATAATATCGCCAATTTTACTTTGTGATATTCCTTCATAGACCATTCTACCTGAAGCTTTTAAATAATAGTAATCGAAGAAAGTTTTTACTGCTTCACCTGTTAAGATGATTGGAATATTTTTTATGATTGGAAGAGGTACTGCCTCAGCTCTTAATTTAGTTTTTATTAATGCTTGCTTTACAGTATCCTTAATCCATTTTTGATCATAATCTGAAAAGTTTAATACATCAAATAATTCTACAGCTTCATGTTTTGAATTTGCTTCAGTAATAAGTTCAATTTGTCCGCTATAAGAATCAAATTCAATATCTAATCCTTTCGAATTTATTATTCTTGTATGTTTTTGATTAATAAAGAATTCGCATGAATTTATACTAGCTCCTTCAACTAAGTTATCTTCGCTAAACAAATCAGCGACTAAATCACTTATATGTTTTGTGATATTTCCATCACTGAATTTACTTGTTATTTTAGGTGCTACATCGTTTGTAGGATCAACTAGCTCATAATATTGGTTATTCACAAAAGATGCAGCTAAAGAAGCAATATCAACCTTGTCATTGATTTCGTCTATCGACATTGTAGGTGAAACTTTAGTTGTACTAGATCCTTTATACTTTTTACCATTTTTTTCAAAATTACGATAGATTGTTATTTCAATATGAGTCACATTTTTCCCACGTGACATATCGAGTTTTTGTTTAATAAAGAATAATTCGTTAGATGTAGTTTCTGTGAAAATTATTTTAAATTCATCAACATTGTTTTTAGTAATTAACAATTTTATTATATCTTTAATCATTATCCTAACCTCCCGACTGCTTTGATATATGTTCCGCCAGTAGAAGTTTTAACCCATTCTTTATAACCTTTTCCACAAGCTCCGCCACCACTAAGTTTTAGTCCTTTTGATACCATTGATATAGATTTTAGTAAATCAGGAACGTATCCAGTAAGTAAAACAGGACTTACAATATTTCCAGTGAATTTGCCATTGATAATCTCTTTACCCTTAGCTATCATACACTGGATACCCCAGTTTTTTGGGTCTTCCATACCACTAAAGAAACCTTCTAATAAATATCCTTTTTTGATTGATTTAATCATCTCATCTAAAGAGTCATCTCCGTCTTCAAAGAATGTGTTTGTCATACGAGCGTAAGCTTTTCTTTCAAAACTTTCTCTGCGTCCATTTCCGGTTGGAATTGTCCCTAGTTTTAAAGCACTTAATAAATCACTAATTCCAGATTTTAAGATACTGTTTTCGATTATTAGTGTATCAGTTCCTAAAGTACCTTCATCATCAAATAAATAAGTTCCAACTTCGGTAGCGCTTAAAGCACCATCTCTCATATTTACCTTTTCACTAGCAACTTGTTTTCCTAGGAATTCTTGTCCTTTTGAGCGACCTTTAACAAACATATCCATTTCGACACCGTGTCCAAAAGCTTCATGTGCAATTAATCCACTTACACTAGGATCACAAATTATTTCATACGTTCCTGGTTCAATTCTTTTAGCATCAAGTAATTCAAGAACACTTTCAGCAACCTTAGAAACTTTATTAGGAGCTTCATCAAATATTTCATATCCTTTTAAACCACTGATTCCAGCATAGTCATATTTGATATTTCCATCTTTTCTAGCAATGCCAATTAAGGACATATTTGTATATAAGATGCTTTGTGCTAAATCTTTTTTTGAAGAAATAAAGATTTTTGATATTTTTACTTCTTCGTAACTTACTCTGAAATCAATGAATAGTTTATCTGTGCTTAATCCTCTATTCATAATCTCTGTCATTCTTGATAATTTTTCTTCACTAGAAACTAGAAAAGGATCTTGTTTATATTCTGAAAAGAAATCTTTTGTAATTGTTTCTTCTTCAATGATTGGATATTCACTAAAAACAATCCCATTTTTCATTAAGATTTTTACATCATTAATTGCGATTTCTTTAATACGACTTATTATATATTCAACGTTATTTAAAGTATTAAAAGAGTATTCACTATAGTTATATCCATTATATACCCTTATTACAAATCCTCTCTCACTCCACATTGAATCTCCAACAGTACTTGATGTTCTTGAGATATTAAAACTCGTTCCAATAGTATCGCTACCAAGAACACTAACATATTTGAAATCTTCACTTAAATCCTTTACTAGGCTTTTAATAATTGTTTTTTGATTAATTAAGTAATTACTCAGTTTTGCCTTCATAAAATTATTGCTCCTTTCGTTGATATTAGTTTACCCAATTATTATACATATTATCTACATTTTTTAAAATATATATTTATTACTTTTTTGTCATTTAGATGATAAAAAAGTGCAATTGTAATATTGAAACACATAAGTAAGTGCTATAATTATTTTAAGAGGTGATATGAATGAAGAATTTTTATTTTCATAATTCAACAAAAATCTATTTTGGTAAAGATGAAGTAAACAAAGTAGGAAAACTATCAAAAGAATTTGGAGCTAATATTTTATTAGTTTATGGGAAAAGTAGCATTAAAAGAACTGGACTTTATGATAGAGTAATAAAACTATTAAAGGCAGAAGATATTAATATATTTGAATTAGGTGGAATAGATCCTAATCCTCGTATTGAATCAATTAGAGAAGGTGGAGACCTTTGTAAAAAACATAATATTGATTTAGTACTCGGTGTTGGTGGAGGCAGTGTAATTGATGCTTCTAAAGGGATTGCCTCTGCGGCAATGTATGATGGAGATCCTTGGGATTTTTATTCGTATAAAGTTGAATCAAAAGGAGCATTACCTATTGCTTCAATCTTAACATTAGCAGCTACAGGTTCTGAGATGAACGCAGGAAGTGTTGTAACTAACTTAAAAACAAAAGAAAAAAATGGATGGGGATCTCCTTATACAAATCCTAAGTTTTCAATTTTAGATCCAACACTTACATATACGGTGTCGGCACATCAAACAGGATGTGGAATTGTTGATTCATTAACACACGTTTATGAGTTTTATTTCAGTAATGAGAAATCATATTTGAATGATCGTATTTGTGAAGCGATAATGAAAACAGTTATTCATTATGGACCAATAGCTTTAAAAGAACCTAACAACTATGAAGCAAGAGCTAATTTAATGTTTTCAAGTACTTTGGCATTAAATGGACTAACTAGTTTTTCAAAGGACTTTGAAGGGTTTAACCATACAACTGAACATGTACTTAGCGCTTTTTACGATATCGCACATGGGGACGGTCTTTCTATTTTAGCTCCTCATTGGATGAAACATATTTTGAATGAAGATAATGTTGAAAAATTTTATGAGTTTGCAGTAAATGTTTGGGGAATACAACCTGAAGAAGATCATGCTTATGTAGCAGTTTTGGGAATCTCAAAAGTATTTGATTTTTATCGTTCTCTTAATATGCCATTATCATTAAAAGAAGTAGGAATTATTGATCCTGATTTTGATGAACTAGCAGCTAGATCTGTCAAAAGAGAAACACTTGGGAGATTTGTACCCTTAACAAAAGAAGATGTAAAAAATATATTAATGTTTTCAAAGTAGGAGGATAATTATGATACTAGAAAAATTAAAAAAAGTAATAAGTAACAACGAGTATGACGCAATTCTTTTATCAGGAATGGAAAATCCAAAAGCAGCTAAGAATCTTTATTATGTAACAAAATATACAGGTTCATATGGCTTTGCTATTATTGGTGAGAGTTTCCAGTATTTTCTATCTGATTTTAGATATCGAGATCAAGTGAAAACAGAAGTTCCCGATTTCACTTTTGTTGAAATCGAAGGTTCTTTATTAAATGCAATTGAGAGTGTTATTAAAAAAGAAAGCATTTTAAAATTAGGTTTTGATCAAAAAATTAGATTTAGTGAATATGATATGTATCGTAAATTATCATGTGAGTTAGTATCGCTGGATAATACAATTGAAAACATTCGTATTTCAAAAGATGAAAACGAGATTAAGCTATTAAAAAAAGCCTGTCAAATAACTGATGAGGCATTAGAATATGTTTTAGATTTCTTACAACCTGGAATGATTGAAAGGGATGTTGAAATCCTTCTTAAAAATAAAATGATAGATTTAGGTGCAGATTCTACTTGGGAAAGATTTATTGTAGCTAGTGGTGAAAGAGGAGCGATGCCTCATGGAATGGCTAGTGACAAAGCAATAAAATCAGGAGAATTAGTAACGTTTGATATTGGGTGTTTTTATAAAGGATACAGTTCTGATATGACACGTACTGTGGCAATGGGGGAGGTATCTCAAGAACTAAAAAATATTTATAGTATTGTTCTTGAAGCTCAAACTAGAGGAGTTAAAGCTGCGAAGGCAGGAATAACAGGTAAAGAATTAGACAGTGTTTGTAGAGATTATATTACAAAAGCAGGATATGGTGAATATTTTAAACACGGAACTGGACATGGTCTTGGATTAGATGTTCATGAAGCACCAAGAGTATCACAGGCTAATGATAAACCTTTAGAAGTTGGAGCTTGTATAACAATTGAACCAGGAATTTATATTACAGGATTAGGTGGAGTTAGAATAGAAGAGGATGTCATCTTAACAAAAGACTCTTGCATTATCTTAAATGAATTTCCTAAAGAATTAATTACAATAAATAAGAATTGATTTTAAGTGCTATATTGATAGAAGACATTAAAAAAAGACATATTTGAATTTTTAATATGTCTTTTTTTATTTGCTTTCTATTTTAAATAATCATCTTAATAATTATTAATTAGTTTTATATAAGTTTTTACTCCGATTTTTAAGACCTCTTCATTGAAATTAAATTGATCATTATGAAGCAGATGTGTAAATCCTAATTTTTTATTTTTTGTACCAAGAAAATAAAAAACTCCTTTTGCTTTTTTTTGGTAGAAAGAGAAATCTTCACTTACCATTAAAGGATCATCTAGCTCAATTAGCTCGTAATCTTCTAAAATCAACTTTTTAAAGCGTTTATATACTTCTTTGTCATTATTTACAGCTGGATATAAAAACTTTGTTATAACATTAATTTTGACGTTATATTTATTAATGAATTTATCTTTTAATTCATTAATAAATTTCAAAATAGATAGTCTAGTATTTTCATCTAATGTTCTTAGAGTTCCTTGAAATATTGTATGATTTGAAACTATATTTCTAGCTGAGCCAGAAGACATATTACCAAATTTTAAGATATATTTTTTATTAGAAAACTTAATGTCTAATAGTTTCATTAATTCAATGTGAAATAAAGAACCGTAATATAATGCATCAATTCCTTCTCCTATCATAGCTACATGGGCTGATTCACCAATAATCTCAATATCTATCATTGTAATACTTCCCATTAAGAATCCACTTTTTGAAATGATTTTTCCCTCATCATAGTTTGGAAACAAATGTATTCCATAAACTTCAGTTACATTTAATTCTTTCATTATTCCTGTTTTTATTATTTCTTCTGCTCCTCCTGGACCTTCTTCAGCTGGTTGAAATAGGAGTAAGATATTTCGTTTGAAATAATTCTTGTCTTTTAGATATTCTGCGAAAGTAAGCAACATTGACATATGGCCATCATGCCCACATGCATGCATATAACCTTCATGTTTAGATTTGAATGATATATTATTCATTTCAGTAATTTTTAAACCATCAATATCAGATCTAAACATAGTTGTTTCAGTATTTTTGTAATCAATATATACGTACACACCTGTGTTAAAAATAACTTTTGGATCGTAGCCCATATTTTTTAGAGCTAGGATTAAATAGTCTCTTGTTTTAAACTCTTTTCTACCAATTTCAGGAATTTGGTGAAGGTCTCTTCTGAATTTTAACAAATTTTCCATTTTATTCACCTCAAACAATATTTTTAGCCATTTAAATCCAATAATAATAAATTTTTCGAAATATCTTGACAGTATTTAAGGAATTAAGGGTCAAATTGTGACAGATATGTCCTTTTTATAATGGACAGTTAAGTATATAATAATACTGTAGTAATATTTCTTACTACGCGGATTAGGTATAGTTGGGTATACTAGTTCGGGATATATAAAAATGAAATAGTTCGCTATTTCATTTTTATTTTGTTGTTACTATTTCAGTCTGAGTCTTTTTAAGTCTCTTCGTTATAAAGAACCTTCTAAAGAATCCTACTAACATTAAAATTAAAAGATTAAGTAATACTATAGTCGCTCCTGAGGCAATATCTAATTCATATGATAGCCATAGTCCACCGATAACGGATGCCTCACTAAATAAAATTGATATTCCAATCGTATTTTTAAAACTTTTACCAACTTTCATTGCGGCAGCTACTGGAATAATCATTAATGAAGATACCAACAAAACTCCTACAGTTGCGATTGATAATGAAACTACAACTCCAAGGATTAAGGTTGAAACAAGTTGGAAACGACCAATTTTTATTCCAAGTAATCTCGCATATGTTTCATCGAAACTGATAATAACCATTTCTTTGTAAAATACTACAACTAAAAATATAAGGATTACGGCTGTTATAACAATTACCACTAAGTAATCATTACCAACAGTTAGGATACTTCCAAATAAGTAGTTATAAATACTACTATTAAATCCACCACTTAATGAAATAAATAAAGCACTTAGTGCTGTTCCTAAACTCATAACAATTGGCATTGAAATTTCTTTATAGTTTTGATAGTAACCACGAAGAATTTCAATAAATAGTGCACCAATAACACTAAAAATCATCGCTAAATATAATGGATCACTAATAAAAGTGAAACCAATAATATTAATTAGAAATAGTCCAATAGATAATCCAGCTAAACTAAAATGGGATAATGTATCGGCAATAAAACTTAAACGTCTTATTACAACAAATGATCCAATTAAAGGAGTAATAAATCCCATAATGAGTCCTGTTAGTAAAGCGTATCTTAAGAAGGAATATTCAAATAATGCAAGAATAAATGGTTCAGCTGATGCTAGAATCATCATTTTTCATCCCTCCTTGTTGATTTTTTCATGACTGCTTCACCATTATGAATTGATAAAAGGTGAGTAAAGTTAGCTTTTGACTCATCCATATTATGAGTTATTAACATAATAGTAATGCCTTCTTTATTCAATTCATTAACAGTTTTATAAAATCCCTCAACATTTGATTTATCAACACCGGCAGTCGGTTCATCAAGAATTAAAAGTTTAGGATTGTTCATTAAACTTCTAACGATAAAAACTCTTTGTAATTCTCCACCACTTAAACTATTAATATTTTCATTTTGCAATTCTAAAATTCCGATTTTATCTAAGAGTTCTAATTTTTCATCTTCAGAAATCTTATTATATCTAGAAACTTGTAGTATTTCATTTACAGTAATAGGAAATTCGTAATTAAAATCATCAAACTTTTGAGGTACATATCCGATACTTTTAAAGTTCTTAAATTCAGTAATATCAACATCATCAAGGTATATTCTTTTAGGTGGGATTTTATTAATTCCCAAAATACACTTAATTAATGTAGACTTACCACTACCATTATTACCAACTATAGCTAAAAAATCGCCTGAATTTAGTTTAAAAGAAACATCTTTTAAGACAGTACGATAATCATATCCAAATGTTAAATTAGTAATAGTAACTCTCATATAAAATCAAACCTTTCAAAGTTTCTATACTAATTATATCATAATATTAGTTTTTTATATGAAAATGATATTTATTATTTTCGAAAAATATGCGATAATAATTACTAAAGAAGAGGAGTGTTTATTTTGAACGGTAAATTTATTACATTTGAAGGTCCTGAAGGATCAGGTAAAACATCGGTTATTATTGGTGTTAAAGAATTTCTTATTAACGAAGGTTACAGTATTTTAACAACTAGAGAACCTGGTGGAATAAAAATCGCAGAAGACATTAGAAATATTATCCTAAATAAAGAAAATACTGAAATGGATGCTCACGCAGAAGCACTTCTTTTTGCTGCATCAAGAAGCCAGCATTTTAATGAAAAAATCTTACCTGCATTAAAAGAAGATAAGATAATTTTATGTGATCGTTTTATCGATTCTAGTCTTGCTTACCAAGGTCATGCAAGAGAACTTGGAATTGATAAAGTGTATGATATTAATAAATTTGCAATTGGTAATGTTTTACCGGAATTGACACTATTTATTGATGTGCCACCAAGTGTTGGACTTAAACGTGTTTTTTCTAATACGAGAAAAATAGACAGATTAGATCTAGAAAGTTTAGAATTTCATGAAAAAGTTTATGAAGGATATATGATTATAGCAAAGAAATATAATGAGAGATTTAAGATAGTTGATGGAACAAATCCCATTGAAAAAGTAATCGAGGATGCAATAAAAATAATAAAAAATATCTTATAGGTGAATAATATGGCTTTTGATAAAATAAAGGAAACACAACCTAAAGTAGTACAATTACTAGAGAACAGTCTTAAAAGAGATCGTCTTTCACATGCTTATTTATTTGAAGGTGAGAGAGGGACTAAAAAATATGAGACTGCTCTTTATTTTGCTCAAATGTTATTATGTACTGGTGAAGATATTCCTTGTCAAAAATGTCATAATTGTCGTCGTATCAAAAATAAATCACATCCTAATGTATTTGTTATAGAACCGATTAAAAACACAATCAGAAAGCAACAAATAATTGATCTTCAAAAAGAGTTTTCAAAAACACGTATTGAACCAGGTCCAAAGATATATATCATCAGAAATATTGAAACTATTAATGCAAGTGCAGCAAATTCACTTCTAAAGTTTTTAGAGGAACCTTATCCTGAAACTTATGCCATTTTAACATCTGCGAATATCAATAGATTATTACCGACAATTATTTCTAGATCTCAAGTTGTTCAGTTTTCAACATTGAATAAAAGAATAGTTGAAGAAGATTTATCAGAGTCAGGATATTCTGATTCATTGTCAAGAGTGGTATCTAACTTGACAAATTCAATCACAGAAGCTGTTGATATCGCTAATAATGAGTATTTTTTGGAAATCCTTGATTTAGTAAAGGATATATTTAATATTATTGCCACTAATGAGGAATCAATAATTATTTACTTTGAAGAAAATAGTAGTATAATATACCAAGATAAGTTATTAAGTGATTTATTTTTATCTTTATTGATTATCTATCAAAAAGATATTATTAACTATAAAATTAACGATATCGAAAATATCGTATTCAAAGATGAAATGAATATAATTAATACAATCGCTATGGAAAAAACTAAAAACAGACTGATAGAAGAATTAGAAAAAATGTTAGGTTTAAAATCAAGACTTAATTCCTACATTAACGAAAGGCTAGCATACGATAATTTATTGCTAGGATTAGAAAGAAGGTAACAAAATGTCGAACACAGTTGTTGGCATCAGATTTAAAGCTGTTGGGAAAAAATATTATTTCGACCCAGCCGGATTTGATGTTTTAATGAATGATAAAGTAGTAGTAGAAACAGTAAGAGGGATAGAACTTGGAGAAGTTATTGAAGATATCAAGACAATTGATGATTCAGAAGTAATTTCTACTCTTAAACCAGTGATAAGAAAAGCCACTGAAGAAGACATTGCTAAGCATCAAAGAAACCAAAAAGATATTCCTAAGGCATTAGAAAAATGTTCGTTTCATATTGGTAATAATAAATTAGAAATGAAATTACTGGGATGTGAATACACTCTTGATCGTACAAAATTAATAATATATTTTAATGCTGAAGGACGTGTTGATTTTAGAGAATTAGTAAAGGATTTAGCTAATGAGTTTAAGGTTCGCATAGAATTAAGACAAGTAGGAACAAGAGATGGAGCTAAATTTTTAGGTGGAATTGGACCTTGTGGTTATCTGCTCTGTTGTAACACCTTTTTAGGTGATTTTGATACTGTATCAATTAAGATGGCTAAGAATCAGAATTTATCACTTAACCCAGTGAATATTTCAGGATTATGCGGTAAACTTTTATGTTGTATCCGCTATGAAAACGATACTTACAAAGAACATCGAAAAGAATTGCCTAAAATACATTCATATGTAAAAACAATAGAAGGTAGAGCAAAGGTGATTGCTGTAAATATTATTGATAAATCAATTAGAGCTCAAACACAAGAAGACGGGGTTAAATCTTATAAAGTTGAAGATTTACTCGATATTGAAGAGTATGATTTTAAACAATCTCCAGTCACTCAAGAATAGGTGATTTATTATGGAAAAAGAAGTAATACATGATTTACTAGGTTATGATGGAATTAAGATAATCCAACGTCCTGACATGTTTAATTTTTCGCTAGATTCAACACTTCTAGCCGATTTCGTTATACCATTAACCAAGATAAAAAAAATATTGGATTTAGGTACAGGCAATGCACCTATTCCATTATTTTTATCAATGAAGACAAAAGCAAAGATTATTGGTGTTGAAATCCAAGAAGATGTTTTTGATTTAGCGGTTAGAACTATCAAATTAAATAATCTAGAAAAGCAGATTACAATATTGAATGAAGATATAAAAGGAATTCATAAAAAGTTTGAAAATGGAGAATTCGATTTAATAACTTGTAACCCTCCTTTCTTTAAATATAAAGAATCATCAAACGTTAATAAAAATGATTATAAATCAATCGCTCGTCACGAAGTGTTTATCACTTTAGAAGAGATAATTATAGAAGCAAAAAGATTATTGACAAGTAAAGGGAGTTTGGTAATGGTTCACCGTACTGAAAGACTTATTGAAATTATTAATCTACTTACAAAACATAAATTTTCAGTTAAGAGACTTAGATTAGTTTATTCCAAACGCGGAGAAGATTCAAATATGGTCTTAATCGATGCTACAAATAATGGACTACCAGGACTAAAAATACTTGAACCACTTTATGTACACGAAAATAATTCATATACAGAAGAGGTATTGAAAATATTTAATTTTGGGAAAGAGTGATATTATGCAAAGACAAAAAAGTTTTCATAATGAAAATCAAACACTCTACTTAGTTGCTACTCCAATTGGCAATCTTGATGACATGTCTTTTAGAGCTGTTAAAATCTTAAATAGTGTTGATATAATTTACGCTGAAGATACAAGAGTTTCAGGGAAACTCTTGAAGCATTTTGAGATAAAAAAACCTTTAAGAACTTATCATGATTTTAATAAAGAAGTAAAGACTGAGGAAATAATTAAAAATCTTAATAACGGCTTAAATATAGCTATGATAAGTGATGCTGGATATCCATTAATTAGTGATCCTGGATATTTTTTAATTAGAGAAGCGATAAAGGAAAACATTAATGTTGTTTCAATCCCAGGAGCTACAGCATTGCTGACTGCTTTAGTAGTTTCGGGAATACCACCTCATCCATTTTTCTTTTATGGTTTCTTAGATAATAAAGAAGGTAAAAGGAAGAAAGAGTTAGAGAGATTAGTAAATTATAAAGAGACAATTATCTTTTATGAATCACCTCATAGAATTACTAAAACGATTAAAAACATGTTTGAAGTATTTGGTGAAAGAGATCTTGTGATTGCTAGAGAATTGACAAAGAGGTATGAAGAGATTATTAGAGGAACAACGTTATCCCTTCAAGAAATAACTGATTTAAAAGGTGAAATAGTTTTAGTGCTTCATGGTAAAAAAGATGGTGTTATTGAATCTAATTTATCGGTTTTAGAAGAAGTAAACAGTCTTATTGAATCAGGATTTTCTTCAAAAGAAGCAATAAAACAAGTGGCAAAAAATCGCAATATTCCAAAAAATGATGTTTATATGGAATATCATAAATAGAAGTATTTGTTAATATAGAAAATCTTTTGTTTTAAACTAGTATGATATATAATACTATTGTTATTTAAGGAGTGATAAAATGAATAAAACATTTTATATTACAACACCAATTTATTATTCTAGTGGTAAGTTACATATTGGTAACTCATATACCACTGTTCTTTGTGATACAATGAAACGCTATAAGAAACTTAGAGGTTATGATACTAGATATTTAACAGGAATGGATGAGCACGGACAAAAAGTAGAAACTGTCGCAAAAGAATTAAATAAAACTCCTCAGGACCTTGTTGATTATTTATCTAATAGTACAAAAGATTTATGGAAGTTATTAGATATACAGTATGATGATTTTATTCGCACAACCGAAAAAAGACATAAAAAGGTTGTTAAAAAAATCTTCGAACAACTCCTTGAACAAGGTGATATATATTTAGGTAATTACGAAGGTTACTACTGTATGGCCGATGAATCGTTTTTCACAAAAACACAGTTAGGAGAAAACAATACTTGTCCAGATTGTGGGAGAAAAACAAAACTTGTTAAGGAAGAATCATACTTCTTAAAATTATCAAAATATGAAGATAGATTATTAAAACATATTGATGATAACCCTGATTTTATAACTCCTGAATCAAGAAAAAATGAAGTTGTAGCTTTTATTAAACAAGGATTACATGATTTATCAGTTTCAAGAACAAGTTTTGATTGGGGTGTAAAAGTAGTTTCGAATCCAGCACATGTTGTATATGTTTGGATTGACGCTTTATCAAATTATATAAGTGCTTTAGGCTATAATACTGATGATGATTCACTTTACCAAAAATATTGGAATGGTGACGAAGTAATCCATGTTGTTGGGAAAGATATATTACGTTTCCACGCTATCTATTGGCCAATCATGTTAATGGCACTAGATGTACCATTAAATTTTAAACTTTTCGCACATGGATGGTATTTAATGAAAGATGGAAAAATGAGTAAATCAAAAGGGAAAGTTGTTTATCCAGGAAGTTTAATTGAAAAATACGGCTTAGATCCACTGAGATATTACTTATTAAAAGAATTACCTTATTCAGGAGATGGAATATTTACTCCAGAAGACTTTATTGCTAGAATAAATTTTGATTTAGCAAATGATTTTGGTAATTTATTAAATAGAACAATAAGCATGGCAAACAAATATTTTGATTCAAAAATATACAAACCTGCCAAAGATTACTTTGATGTAGACAAAGAATTAAAAGACAAAGTACAAGAGACAATTGATTTATATAAAGAAGATATGGATAAGTTGAAAGTTTCATCAGCAATTCAAAATATATGGAAATTAATTTCAAGAACTAATAAGTATATAGATGAAACATATCCTTGGGTACTCGCAAAAGATGATTCAAAAAAATTAGAACTTAATAATGTATTATATAATCTAATAGAATCTTTAAGACTTATTGGTATTTTGCTTAGTCCGATACTTATAAATGCTAGTAAAGAGTTGTTTACCCAACTTAATATTCCAAAAGAACTTCAGAAATGGGATAGTTTAAATTTTGGTGAATTAGAGAAACTAACTGTTACAAATAAACCTTCACCAATTTTTCCAAGATTAGATAAAAAAGTTGAAGAAGAATATATTCAAAATCTTTTAAATGAAGAAATGATTATTGAACAAAATAAGTTATTTAAAAAAGAGAAAATTTAACAATGGAATTTTTTAAAAAAGAATATAAAAAGATACTTGTTATTGCTCTTGGAAGTTTAATTTATTCAATTGGAATAATTTGGTTTTTGAATCCAGCTGGATTATATTCAGGTGGATTATCAGGAATTGCGCAATTAACATTAAACGGAATGATTAAATTTGCTGGAGTTACAATGAATCTTGGGCTATTATTATTTATTTTTAATATCCCTGTAATTATCTTTGGATTCTTTAAAATGACTAAGAAGTTTATATACTACAGTATTTATTCAATTGTGTTACAATCATTGTTTATTGGATTAATTCCTATTAATATTTTACTTGAAAATGATTTATTATCTAATGCTTTAGTTGGTGGAATATTAATCGGTATTGGGGCTGGACTTAATTTTCGTGTTGGAGCTTCAAGTGGTGGCCTTGATATTGTCTTTCAATATGTAGCATTTAAGAAAAGTATTACGGTGGGTACACTAGGTATAATCCTAAATATGTTAATAGTTTCAATCGCTGGGTTTGCCTTTGGATGGACCATTGCCATCTATACAGTTATTAGAATTATTCTTACTAGTCTTGTTGTTGATAAAGTACATACTTCATATAACTATATCAAATTAGAAGTAATTACAGAAAAAGGCGAAGAAATAGCTAATCTTCTTGTATTTAGAACCAAACACGGTGTCACTGTTTCAAAAGGAAAAGGTGCTTATTCACATCATGAAAAAGATATTTTGCATACAATAATTTCATCATATGAATACAATAAGTTCATCTTGTTGATAAGAGAAATTGACAAAGATGCTTTTATCTCAGTAAGTACAGTTAAAAAGGTTGTGGGAAACTTCACAAAGATATTTATTGATTAGAAAAAACTAGTTAAATTTATTGACAAAGATAAGTAAATAATATATTATATATTTCGGTACATTTTACACAATTTTCATCCCACGCCCGAAATTATAAAAATATAATTGGAGGAATGAATATGAAAACATTCATGGCAAATGATCAAAACATCGAACGCAAATGGTATGTTGTTGACGCAAAAGGTCAAAGACTTGGCCGTTTATCGACTGAAGTTGCTACAATTTTAAGAGGTAAACACAAACCAACATTCACACCACATGTTGACTGTGGAGATTACATTATTGTAATTAATGCAAAAGACATAGAGCTTACAGGTAACAAATGGGATCAAAAGAAATACTACAGACATTCTCAATATCCAGGTGGATTAAGTACTACTACTGCAAGAGAAATGAACACAAAACATCCTGAAAGAATTGTAGAATTCGCTGTAAAAGGAATGCTTCCAAAAGGAAAACTTGGACGTCAAATGTATAAAAAATTATATGTATATGCTGGGAACGAGCATCCACATATAGCACAAAAACCTCAAGTTTTTGAATTGAAAGGTTAGGAGGAATTTATATGGTAAAGAAAGTAATGTATAGAGGAACAGGACGCAGAAAAAGCTCTGTTGCTCGTGTTATGTTAACTCCTGGAACAGGTAAATTCATGATTAACAAAAGAACTTTTGAAGATTACATTCCATCAGCAGCAACAAGACTAGACGTTATGCAACCACTTGAATTGACAACAAATGTATCAATATTTGATATTACTGTTAATGTAAATGGTGGAGGTATTACAGGACAAGCAGGAGCAATCCGTCACGGAATTACTCGTGCTTTACTCGAAGTAAACGCTGATTACAGAAAAGTATTAAAAGCAGCAGGAATGATTACTAGAGACCCACGTGTTAAAGAACGTAAAAAACCAGGACTTAGAAAAGCTCGTCGTGCACCACAATTTAGCAAACGTTAAGATTGCCATAAAAACACAACATCCCACGTTGTGTTTTTTTATTGCCAAAAGAATTATTGATTGTATTTTTTAATCGCATATACTATAATATGATAAGTCAAGGAGTGATAATATGAATGTACGAGTTAGATATGCACCAAGCCCCACAGGGCACTTACATATTGGAAATGCAAGAACTGCATTATTCAACTATTTATTCGCAAAAAAACATAATGGTTCTTTTATTGTGAGAATAGAAGATACAGATATTGAAAGAAATATTGAAGGTGGAGTAGAATCACAATTAAAATTTTTACAATGGCTCGGGATTGATTGGAATGAATCAATTGATAAAGACAAAGGATTTGGTCCTTATCGTCAATTAGAAAGAATTGATATTTATCAGAAATACGCTAATCAACTTGTCACAAAAGGTCTAGCTTATAAATGTTACTGTACTCCTGAAGAATTGGCAGAAGAACGTGAACAATTAATTGCTTCAGGTAATGATAAACTTCACTACTCAAGAAAATGTTTAGGATTGCCTGATCAAAACAAACCTTTTGTATTAAGATTTAAAGTTCCTAAGAATAAAGAGTATACTTTTAACGATATTGTCAAAGGTAAAGTTACTTTTAAGAGTGAAGATATTGGTGATTGGGTAATAATGAAAAACAACGGTATTCCAACTTATAATTTTGCTTGCGCTGTTGATGATCATTTAATGGAAATAACACATGTTTTACGTGGTGAAGATCACATTACTAACACTCCGAAACAAATGATGATTTATAAAGCATTCATTTGGAACCCACCAATTTTTGGGCATATGACACTGATTGTTAATGAAAATATGAAAAAATTATCTAAACGTGATAATTCAATTATTCAATATATTGAACAATACCAATCTTTAGGATATTTACCTGATGCACTATTTAATTTTATTTCATTACTTGGGTGGAGTCCTAAAGGGGAAGAAGAAATATTATCTCATGATAATTTAGTAGAAATGTTTGATGAGACTCGATTATCAAAATCACCTGCTAGATTTGATAAAGAAAAACTAGCATATATTAATAACCGTTATGTCAAAGAATTATCAATTGAAGAAACAATAGAATTATGTATGCCTCATTTAATTAATAGTGGTATTGCTGAAAATAAAACTGAAGACTGGATATACTCTTTAGTTTCTGTTTTTAAAGATAGATTGAGTTATGGAGCTGAAATTATTGATTTATATGATGAATTCTTTGATCAAGAATTTGTAATTAATCAAGAAGGAATTGAGTTCTTAAATCAAGAAGGGGTAAATGAAACTCTTATAGTTTTCAAAGAATTATTAGTTACACTTGAAGAATATAACGCAGCAACTATTAAACCTTTAATTAAAGAAACCGGTAAAACTAGCGGTTCAAAAGGAAAGATGTTATTTATGCCTTTGAGAATTGCGACAACCGCTTCTATGCATGGTCCTGACTTACCTCAAGTGCTTGCTTTGCTTGGAAAAGAAATTGTAATTGACAGATTAAATAAAA
>JAUVLT010000067.1 GCA_030600605.1 Mycoplasmatota bacterium | reverse complement strand
TTTTCACATTTTTAAGAGCATCTGATAAAGCTGTCATTTTTGAATCTATGTTATCAATAAAATGTAAAATTAAAGCCTCAGGAGTATTTGGTTTCTTTGGAGAACCATAATTTCCATAATAGTGATGTGATAAAACCATATGTTCTAACAATAGTGTTTCTTCTTTCTTATTATGTCCAAGTTTTAAAGCAGTTAATTCTATTGCTTTTACTCCCATTGTTATATGACCTAATAATTTACCTTCTTTTGTATATTCAGGTCCAGCGTAATTTGATAATTCTCTAATTTTACATATATCATGTAAAAAGACACCAGCAATTAATAAGTCTTCATTTAAGAACGGATATGTTTCTTTAAATCCATCAATGAGCTTAAACATTGTTGAAGTATGATAGCTTAATCCACTGATATAAGCATGATGTAATTTTGTTGCGGCTGGATATAAATAAAATTCTTCTTTGCGTGATTCGTAAAGAGACATAACAATATCTTTAATAACTTTGTTTTCAATTTTATTTAAATATCTCTCAATAATTTCTTTTATTTCTTTGATTGGTAAAGGTGCATATTCATAAAAATTAGTCATTAATGATTGTCTTATTTCAATATCAATATCTCGATTATCAATACTTTCACAAGAAACAATTAGGAATTGTTCTTTTTCATTAAATACAATATCTTTTACTTCAAAGAAATACACTCCGTTTAACTGTAACTTTTCATCTTTCTTTATACGTAAAGTTAATCTTTCCTTTTCTTCTGTTAATACACTTACTGTATTTGTTTCATAAGTTGTTTCATTATTTGAAACAACTTTCGCGAAAAATTGTTTGTTTTCCACAAAAATCACCTATTTTCTTTTTAATATATATGTTGTGATGTCATTAACATCTAGTTTAGTTACAATCTTTCTATTACGTGTTTCGCCGTTAAATATTAAGGTGTATCGGTTTTCAAAATTAAATGTTTCTTCAGTATAACTATTTTTAAATATTACAATGAGTTCATTTTCTTCATCTTTTAATTTATATAAGATAGTTCCTTCTTCATTAATAGCAACTGTAATATAATCTCTTATTTTTGAAGGGGCTGTCAATCTAAATAAATCATACTTTTTACGAATTCTTAATAGTTCTTTTAAATACTCAATATCTTTTTGATTATCATCAACTAAATTCCAATTTATTTGATTAATTTCATCGCTTGATTTATACGAATTCTCAACACCTTTTTTAGATCTATAAAATTCTTGTCCACAATGAATAAAAGGTACTCCTTGAGATAAGACAATCATTGATGTTGCTAGTCTTTGACGTTTCTTTATTTCTTCTACACTAGCTTCTTTTAAAGCTTTTGATGCTTTGTCAAAGAAGGTATGATTATCGTGACATTCAATATAGTTTATTGATTGAGCAGGATATCTAAATAAAAATTTATTTTGAGAACTTCCAAACACAATATTTTTAACATCATCAATTTTCGCTTTTGAACCAAGAGCGTATCCTTTTTGAAAAATATCAAATGTTGCACCTTTAATTATCTCTCTTGTTTTATCATTAAAGTGTCCAACATTAAATAGTAAATGTTTATTATGCATATGAGCAGTTTTCTCATATCCGAGAATAGTTGGCATTTTCCATCCTTCTCCATAAACAATTATATCACTTCTAAAACGATCTAATTTTTGTCTAAGTGTGTTCATAGTTTTTACATCAATTAATCCCATTAAATCAAATCTAAATCCATCAATTTTATATTCCTTAGCCCAGTATAATACTGAATCAATTATGAATTTTCTAATCATTCTTCTCTCAGTAGCAAGATCAGACTCACAACCACTAGAATTTGTTAGATGTCCATCACTATCAAAACGATAGCCATAACCAGGAATAACTTTCTCAAACGGAAAAGTTTTTATGTTATAAACGTGATTAAAGACAACATCCATAACAACTCTAATATTATGCTTATGAAGATTATCAATTAACTGTCTAAGTTCATTTATTCTTACATAAGGGTCATCAGGATCAGTTGAATACCATCCTTCAGGGACATTAAATTGTTCAGGGTTATATCCCCAGTTATATAATTTATCTGGATTCAGTTCGTCAACACCCGCAAAATCAA
Organism: Mycoplasmatota bacterium; assembly: GCA_030600605.1. GTDB lineage: Bacteria > Bacillota_I > Bacilli_A > Izemoplasmatales > Izemoplasmataceae > JAFGXW01. Next base: position 2,935 of record JAUVLT010000067.1, on the reverse strand, counting down.
AAATTGGAAGTAATTGAATGTGAGTTATTCCAAGATCATTTAGATAATCTATCCCAGCTAAATTTCCCTTTTTAGTTTTTAAATTTTTCTCAGTAAAACCATTATATTTACCTGGAAAAGACGCATTAATTGAACTGCTTATAGTAAAATCACGAATATGGGTTTCATAAATAACAGCGTCAGTCATTAGTCCACTAAACTTTGGTCTTTGATGATTCATTTTAAATAGCTTAGATGTATCAATTACATAACTATATTTTCCATTAGCACTACTACTTCTACCATATGGATCAGATAAAATATGTTCTTTACCGTTCACATATGAGATATAACGATAACGGTATCCCTCATAGTTCCCTCTTAATCTAAGGTACCAAACTCCTTGGTTATCATATTCCATGTCAATTATTTGAATTTTTCCTTGTTTATCAGTTAACTCAAGTTTCATATGCTTTGCGGTTGGAGTCCAAATTTTAAATTTTGTTCTGTCTCTTCGATAACTTGATCCTAAATCAGATTGTTCGTAATAGTAAATATCATCAAATAATTCTGTTCTAACAATTTTCCCTGTAAAAAGTTCGCTTGTTTCGTCATTATCATCATAAATAAAATAAGTATGATTAAGAAGTATATAACCATCAAAACGAGTTATATACTTTCTTTCTTCTCCAATTAATTCACTAGATATTATTTCTAAATCAATTTCTTCATCATTTCCAATGGCCTTAAAAAATCCTGCAAAATCATGACGATATTTCAAAGGCACGATAATCGTAATCTGATTAAAATCATCTAGATAAGAATAAAATTTACTCATCTGTATCTCCCATTTCCAGTCTTAACTCTTCTACTTTTTTAAGTGCGTACTCTTTTAACGCCTCATAATCATTAGGTAGATTACCCATAATTACATTATATTTCAAATCATCGACAATAACACTTATCCATGATTTTTTTCTTAAAGGAGTAAGCCAAATAATATCTTGTCCTTTAAATGTTAAATCACATACATCTTTTATTGGTAAAGCAGAATACAACTTTTTAATTAACTTCTCTTGATCTTTATATCCCATAACTACATTTATTTTATTTGCTAATAAACAAGCTTCTAATCCATTAACATAAACAATAAAACGATTGAAGATATCTTCTTTTGTTACTTCATGTAAATCAAGTATTTGTTTTATTAATCTTTTATTGATATTTGAAAAACGCCAAACATCATTAATATCATCTAAAATAAAACAGATGATAAAAACTTCAATCGGAGCTAACTCCTGATCAATTTTACTTACAAGTTTAAGTCCTTTACTAATTCCATACAATTCTTGATCAACTTTAGTATCTATTATATATTTAAGTGCTTTATTCCGATAATTACCTCTAAATATTTTATCTAACTCAACCATTACTCTTTCAATAGAAATATTCTTGATCAAATATTTTAGTTCATTTATCGCTTCTAACGTTTTTTCTTCAATATCGAACCCTAACTTGCTGACAAAACGAAAAGCCCTTAACATCCTTAAAGAATCTTCTCTAAAACGTTTTGTTGGCTCATTGATAGTTCTAATAATTTTATTTTCTAAATCTTTCTTAGAATCATAATAATCAGTAATCTTTTCGTTCTCATCCATAATGATTGCATTAATCGTAAAATCTCTTCTTGATAAATCATCAATTATATTCTTTGAATAAACTACTTTATTTGGATGACGGTTATCAATATAATCAATATCACATCTAAAAGTAGTTACTTCATATTTATATTCATCCATCAAAACAGTAACACTTCCATATTTTTTTCCAGTTTCTTTGACATTATTAAAAAGTGCAATAACTTCATCAGGAGTTGCACTTGTAGTAATGTCTATATCACTAGATTCAATACCTAGTAATTTATCACGAACGTATCCACCTACAAAATAAGATGCATACCCTGCTTGTTGTAATTTCATTAAAACTTTTTTACCTTTATTAAAATGTTTATCCATCTAAATCACCAACAAGATTATACTATATATCTAACTATTTTTCCATATTATCCGTATTTATTTTAATAAATCCAGCAGTATGTTATAATTATTTTGGTGATTTAGATGAAAAGTATAATCAAAGAAGTAAAGGTAAAATTAGTAATAAATAAAAGCACCTTCATAAATTACTTACTACCTGCCAGTAATTTAGAAGATGTTCATAAAAATCTCTCAATGTTAAAAAATAAATATAGTGATGCGAGTCATCATTGTTTTGCTTATATCTTAGGTAATAACCAAGAAGTTCAAAAATATAGTGATGATGGTGAACCAAATAAAACAGCTGGCTACCCTATGATGGAGGTTCTTAAAAAACATAATCTTACTAATGTTTTGAACGTCAATATCAGATACTTTGGAGGAATTAAATTAGGTGCCGGAGGTCTAGTTAGAGCTTATACTAAAGGTTGTGCAAACGCAATAGTCGAAGCGGAGTTCTCAAAATTAGCTAACTATTCAAGCCTTAAAATTAATATTCCTTTTCACCACATTGGAAATGTCGAAAAATATATTCGTGATAACTATCAACTAACAAACACAACTTATGAAAATGATGTTTGTTATTTTGTAAATATCAAAACAAGTGAAATACCACAATTTAAATCAATAATTACTGAATCAACAAAAGGCGAAACCAAATTTGAAATAACAAAAACATTTCAAAAATACGAATAAAAAAGAAGAAAATTTTCTCAATGTCATTAAGTTAAGAAAATTAATTGTAATAACATATGACAATAAATAGAAAAACAAGAAACTCATAAGGATTTTCTTGTTTTTTTGATTTTAAAGCATAACAAAAAAATAGAATTACGAGAATTCAGTTCAATTTATTAAAAAAGTAAGTAGATTATGATACTCTATAGACGAAGCTAGTGAAAGTCCTTTGTTTGATATTT
>JAUVLT010000074.1 GCA_030600605.1 Mycoplasmatota bacterium | reverse complement strand
TCACCTCTAATATAACTCTAATATTGTCTCTCCTTGATTCATTGTTGGTCTTCTATTTCTAATTCTCTTACTTCTTAACTTATTAGAATTTCTTACCATATCTTTGAGTATACTACCTGAGTGGTAACCATGAATAACTAGTATCTGTTTCTCATCTTTGTTACAATTTACGATAAATTTTTCAAGTATTTTAATAGCATCATACTCGGTATATCCATGAATATCTATTTCTACCATTACTTATCACCTTCAAGCTTAACTATATCTAATTCTTTCTTTGTATAATTTCTTCTACCATGCTTATCTAAATGTTCCTTAATGATTTCACCCATCAATAAAGGATTATCTTTCATGTTCTTAACTTTTTCATAATCAACACCTTGAGTAAATGGGCAGCTTTGAATGCAAACGCCACAATCAGTTCCTGATTTAACCCAAAGGTCGTAACAGGCATTTTCACGGAATTTATAAAATTGTCTACCATTTACCATTCTAGGTAAATGAGTAATTGCACTTGCTGGACAATTAATTAAACATAAAGCGCAATATTTACAAAACTCTTTAAGACCAAAATCAATTGGTTTATCAATGTCTAATTCCAAATTGGTAAAAACAGCACCTAATCTAATATTATCTCCATATTTAAGAGTAACTAAATGATTACTCATTCCGATTTCACCAAGTCCGGCGTCATAAGCTAATGGAACTAAAGGAGATAAGTAAAGTTCAGAATTATTACTAAAAGCATCGTATCCAATTGATTTAAGATAAATGCTTAGTCTAGTTCCTACCTGAGATACTTTTAAATAGGCTTCTTCTGTAGCAAGTAACTCTTCAAAATGAGGAGCTCTATTAATCATATCTAAATCCATTTTGATAGTAAATACTATAGCTGTTTTATATCCTTGTTCAATAACATCATTATAGTTGTCAATACCAAGCGACTCACTAAGTCCTCCAAAATGAGAATAATATGAATAATTATCTAACTTTGTTATACCTACATCAGTAGCTCCATAATATTTAGTTATCTCTTTAATATTTTTAGAAAAAGATTTACTAACATTTAGTTTCTTTTGTACTGGGTAATTTTCAGAAAGTTCATGTAGTGATTTAATGAATAATTTGTTGTTAGTTGTTAAGGGAAAAAACAACTCTTTAAAGTTGTCGTTTTTTCTTAGATTATCTCTAAAAATGCTTCCTCTATTAGTGTCGTCTAAATCTTTAAGTTCCGAATTTTTACGATAAAGCTCCTCGTATTCTTTAGTATCTTTTTTTAGTCCAATACGAGAAAATAAGGTATCTCTTTCATCATACTTTCTCATTCAAATCACCTAAAATAATTATAACATAAAACACACAGATTGGTATTAATATTCCAATCTGTGCATTAAAAGAGGGGTTTATTCTACTGTTAAATATTTCTTAATTGATTCTACATCTTTATCTCCTCTACCAGATAAGTTAACAATAATTATTTTATCCTTATCTAATGTTGGTGCTAACTTGATAGTGTAAGCAATTGCATGGCTTGATTCAATCGCCGGAATAATACCTTCGGTTTTAGATAATTTTAGAAAAGCTGATACAGCTTCTTTATCTGTGATTGCTTCATATGTTACTCTCTTTATATCTTGCAGGTGAGCATGTTCAGGACCTACACCAGGATAATCTAATCCTGCTGAGATTGAATACACTGGACTGATGTTTCCGTCTTCATCCATTATTACTTTTGTATTCATACCATGAATTACTCCTTCTTTACCTAATGTAAGTGTGGCAGCATGATCTTTTGTATCAAGTCCTTTTCCAGCTGCTTCAACACCAATCATTTTAACTTCTTTATGAGGTAAGAATTCGGTAAATAATCCAATAGCATTACTCCCTCCTCCGACACAAGCAATTAAGTAATCAGGTAGACAATTTTCTTGTTGTTGGATTTGCTTAATTGCTTCTTCACCAATTATTTTTTGAAAATATTTTACGATTGTTGGATAAGGATGAGGTCCTACTGCGCTACCTAGTAAATAGAAAGTATCATCTATTCTTTCAACCCATTTACCAATAGCATAATCAACAGCATCAGCTAAAGTTTTTGTACCTGAATCAACACTTGTAACTTTCGCACCAAGCATTTCCATTCTAAATACATTTAGTCTTTGTCTATCCATATCTATTTGGCCTTGGAATATTTCACATTCCATTCCAAATAATGCGGCTGATGTAGCTGTTGCAACACCATGTTGCCCAGCTCCAGTTTCCGCTATTACTTTCTTTTTCCCCATTCTTTTAGCAAGTAATATTTGTCCTACTGTATTATTAATTTTATGAGCGCCTGTATGGTTCAAATCTTCTCTCTTTAAATATATTTTTGCTCCCCCAAGTTCTTTCGTTAATCTTTCAGCGTAGTATAAAGGACTCGGTCTCCCTACAAATTGTTTTAAATAATAACGATATTCTTCCATGAATGAGGGATCGTTAATTGCTTCGTTAAATGCTACTTCTAGTCCGTTTAATTCTTTAACTATTTCCTGTGGGACATATTGTCCCCCGAATTTTCCAAATTGTTTTTCCATAATCTTTCTCCCTTTTATTTTTATTTTTTTATAATTCTAATCACTTCTCTTCAAGGTCCCATTTTAATTCCTCCATTTTCGTATAAAAAAAGTCCCCTACACAAAATGTGTAGAGGACGTTATTAACGTGGTGCCACCTCATATTTAGTTCTATAAAAGAACCCTTATTCAGATACTATCATATCCTAGCTCTATAACGGGAGCTCCCGTAATACCCTAATATTATTTCAGGTATTCTCTCATAGATCCATTCAGTAATAATTATATTACTAGTTTTCACCAATACTAGCTCTCTACAAATATAATATTTTACTTACTACTTCTATTCAATGATTTTTCTATTTACAAACATTTTATCTAAATTTCTAGTCATTGTCAATACAAATTGGTGCTGGATAAGAAATTCCATTTAATTCAACAGTAATTCCTTCAATATAAACAGGTGTACTTGGTTCTTCTGTTGCCCCATCATTTAACTGAGCAATAAAATCAAGGACATTAAATCCTGATACTACTCCACCAAATGTAGTGTATTCTTCATTTAAGAAATTACTTTTGGCATGCATTATAAAGAACTGAGATCCTTGTGAATTGTAATCACCGGGAACACGTGCCATTGACAAAACTCCTCTATCATGAACTAAATTATTTTCAAAGCCGTTACTTGTCATTTCACCTTCAATAGTACAAGATGGGTCGTCAAGTTCACCTCCTTGAATCATAAAATCAACGATTACACGATGAAATTCGTTATCTGTATAAACACCTGCTTCAATATAAGCAATAAAGTTATTAACTGTATTCGGAGCTACACTAGGGAATAATTGAATAACAATATCTCCCATCCCTTTAACAGTAATTGTTACAACAGGATTTGTTAAGTTTAGATACTCAGCATATGGTAAATCTTGTAAATTTACATATACTTCCTCAGGAACATCAAATATGACTTCTTCTGGTTCTTCTTTTTCACATCCGAATAATCCAAATGAAATAAAAACTAATAATAGTACTAATAATGTCTTTTTCATAATTCACCTCGAATTTATTTTTGAAAACAATCTTTATTTGTAAACTTCTTCAGCTGTCCTATTTATAGGACCAGTAACAATTATTATATCACTTACTTGCACTAAATTGGTAAGGTTTTTTACTAAAAATATATCATTAGGATATTTTTTGTGTCGATCAATCGTATAAAAATCACAATCAAAGCCTTTTAACATCTTATGAGTTGTTTCACCAATTCGTCCATATCCAAATAATCCAATTGATAAACCTTGAATACTTACCCAAGGTAATCTTTGATTTGTTTTTTTTGAAGACCAATTTCCATCTTTTAATAATAGATGATAATTAATTGTATTCCCTAATAAAGAAAGAGTTAATGTCACAGCTTTTTCAGCAACATAACGTGATCTAGTAGAAATAATAAATAGTTTTAAATCATTCTCTCTCATTGAGTTTAAATCAATTCCATTATATCCAGTATAAGGAATAATGATTCCTCTTAATAAGGAATTATCAGAAATATGAGAATATTTTCCCGTAATTAAATAATGACATTTTTCAGGGTCATCAACAACGGTAATTCCCTCAATT
>JAUVLT010000098.1 GCA_030600605.1 Mycoplasmatota bacterium | reverse complement strand
GCTGATCTTAAAAATGATATTAAAGATGACTATTTGGGTATAAAAAAAGTCGTAGTAATGATTATAAGTAGTATTAAGAATAAATCTTCTAAATTAATTAAGAAGGATTCCGATTAGACGGAATCCTTTTTTTATATAAGTTAGTAATGGTATCGGGGAAGTCTAAAAAAGTAGGGGGCTGATTTTGGTACCCGGTTCGCTTGGTGGAGCTCTCCACCACGAGTACCCGTATACGGGTAAACTTCGGGGACCCTATTCTCCACCAGATTTACCCGTAACCCCGAGAATTAGTAGTTTGTTTTACTACTGAGATATTATCGGGTTTTTGTATGCAGATTAGTTACCAAAAAGGGCTGAAAATAGCCCTTTTTTAAATATCCAAAAACATGTTGTTTCAGGGGTCTTTTTCGAAATCCAAAAATTCAAAAATATGTATTTTTTTAAAAAAAGTATCGAAATCTCAAATTTTGAGCGAAAAAGTAGTGTTTTGACAATGGTTCGTTGTGTGTCAATGAATAAATATTAAGACTTCCCTATATACAGTATATAGTCTATAATATTTTATAATATTTAATTTTTCAATATGTTATAATGTATTTACGAGAGGTGTGGAGATATGGAAATATCATTAGCAAGTAATAAAGAAAAAAAGAAAATCGAGAAATATGATTCTCATATTCATTCTAATAAACTTGGAGAATGTATATACAATCAATTCGTATATGTTTTAAGAGATGAAAAAAAGATAGTTGGCGTATTAAGATATAGTTATTTTTGGCAGACTATTCCTTTTTTGGATTTAATTCATATTGATGAGAGTTATCAAAAAAAAGGTTATGGTAATAAAATGATGTCATATTGGGAAAATTTAATGTCTGTAATGGGTTACAAAGATGTTATGCTATCAACTCAAGAAGACGAGACGTCAAAATATTTTTATGAAAAGTTAGATTATAAATATATTGGTAAGTTTTTACCACCAAATCAAAATGTTTATGAATTGATGTATACAAAAAAATTGTAACACAGCATATTTTTAGTTGTCATATACAAGAAAACATACAAGAAAACATACAAGATAGTTGATGTTTTCTTTTTCTTTTGGTATAATATGTATATACAAAGGATGTGATTCTATGGCATATAAACCACCTTATACAATTTCTAGTAAAATGATAGACTACGTATCAAGTATAATGAAGTTAATAGGACAGTTATCAAGTGGTAGTGGACTTGATAATAAACCTAAATTAAGAAGAGCAAATAAGATTAATTCTATTTATTCTTCTTTAGCGATAGAAAATAACAAGTTATCAAAAGATCAAGTAAAGGATATTATTAATGGAAAATTGGTAATCGGACCTAAAAGAGATATTTTAGAAGTGCAAAATGCTATTAAATGTTATGACGATATACTAGATATTAATCCTTATAGTACTAATGACTTACTAAAATACCATGGAATAATGATGGAAAGTTTAGTAGATGACTCTGGAAAGTTCAGATTAAGACAAGAAGGAGTTTTTGATGGAGATAAAGTAATTTTTATTGCCCCTCCTCATAATCTTGTACCAGAGTTAATTAGCAACCTATTTGAGTACTTAAACGATTGTGAAGAAAATATACTAATCAAATCTTGTGTTTTTCACTATGAATTTGAATTTATTCATCCTTTTAGTGATGGAAATGGAAGAATGGGAAGATTGTTTCAAACCTGTTTACTCTCATCAAAAGAGGAGATATTTGCATATCTACCAATCGAATCAATTATTAAAGAACGACAACAAGAATATTACGATGTCATAGCTATATGTAATAATGCTGGAAATTCAAATAAGTTTATTGAATTTATGTTAGATGCAATGTTAGAAACCATAGCTAGAACATTGAGTAAATCAAAAGATGAAATCGTAGGATATAGTATCCAAGTAAAAAAACTGTTGTCTATTATGAAAGAAGAAGTACCATATACTACAAAAGAGCTATTAGAATTGCTTGATTTAAAATCAAGAGTTTCATTTAAAAAGAATTACCTTGATCCTGCATTAGATCTGGGTATTGTTTCAATGACACTACCGGACACTCCGAAAAGTAGAAATCAGAGATACATAAAAAAGTAGGGGTCTGATTTTGATACTCGGTTCCCTTGGTGGAGATTTCCACCAGATCTACCCGTAACCCAGAGAATTAGTGGTTTCTTTTACTACTGAGATATTCTCGGGTTTTTATATACAATAAAGTTTGGAAAAAGGGCTTAAAAAGGCAATATATTGAAAATATAAAAACATATTGAGTTGATTAATAGATATGTGTTAACAATAAGTAATTTAAATGAATTCAGTATGAATACTATGGTAGTTGATGTAGTTACATTTAATCTTATGCAAATTGGTGAGGTGTCAAAGAACAAAATAAGTAGATATATAAAACAAAAGATGAGGGAAAATCCCTCATCAAAGTTAATAAATATTATGCATCAAGTAAAATATGTAGTGTCTGTGGTAATAAGAAAGAGAAACTAGCTCTTTCTGAGAGAACATATAAGTGTGAATGTGGAAACATAATAGACAGAGATATTAATGCAGCTTCTAATATCGCCTATGAAGGATTACGTATTCACTATACAAATCTTATAAAACAAGAGGCTGG
>JAUVLT010000018.1 GCA_030600605.1 Mycoplasmatota bacterium | reverse complement strand
ATGCTTGAAGAGTTTGAAGATAATGGAGAAACAATTATGATGGCTCCAGCAGAAGGTTTTTACGCTACAAAAGGTCTTGGTAAAGATGAAGTTAGAATTGCTTACGTCCTCAATACAAAAGACATGGTACGTGCAATGGATATGTTAAAAAAAGGATTAGAACAGTATAATAACTTAAACTGAAATATTTATATTTCAGTTTTTCTTTTTATCTTTCTTTTTCTGAATAGTGCTTTATTCAGGTCATTTGCTTAATATTATATTTCGTACTGACCATATTAAATAGTACCTAATCATTATTTTTACAAGCGTCAATATTATTCATGTATTCATTATTAATTTTTGTCATTTTAATATTTAAAGAAATATTTTCATTACTATGTTAAAATATGTATGAGGTGTTTATTTATGAATATTATAGAATATAAAGGTTTTAGTCCAAAGATATCAAAAACTGCAAAAATATTTCAGAATGCAGTAATTGCAGGTGAAGTTACAATTGGTGAACAAGTTAGTGTTTGGTTTAATGTTTCAATCAGAGGAGATATGGCTCCCGTTACAATTATGGATAACACTAACATTCAAGATAATTGTGTTATCCATACTAATCTTGGATTACCCACAACTATTGGAAGAAACGTAACTGTTGGTCATGCTGCGATTATCCACGCTGCTACTATTGAGGATAATTGTCTTATTGGAATGGGTAGTATTATTTTAGATGGTGCTATTATTGGTCAAAATAGTTTAGTTGGTGCAGGTTGCGTTGTTCCACCTAATAAAATAGTACCTCCAAATACTCTAGTTATCGGAAATCCGATGAAAGTTATCAGACAATTATCATTGAAAGAACTTGAGGAAATAAAACTTAACAAGGATTACTACTTAAAACTTATGAGTGAATACAAATGATCAGAAAAAAGCAAATATATTTACTGTATTTGCTTTTTTTTATGAAAAATATGACATTTTTTATTGTTTTATACATGAAATTCATACAATATTCACATATTTTTATTATAATGAGGTTGTAAATAAAAAAAAATAAGGAGGTTAATAAATGAAAAAACTGTTTTTTGTTGTTGCGGTAGTATTTATAACAATAGGTCTTTCGGGTTGTGATTTAATATCACCATCTATAGTTGAAGAGATCTCAGAAGAGTATTGCCGTGAAAATCCTACAGCCGAGATCTGTCAAGGTGATGCTGTTGGAGACTTAGAGAATGATGTTATACTTAATGTTTTTAACACAATCCTTGACGAATACAACGATGCAGCTAACGAGACTTTCTGTGATGATTACTTTTCAGTAACAAATATTGAATTACTAGATTCATGTCGTGCAGCTAGAGCTGATTTAGTTCCTGCTGATTACGTTGGATATACAGTAACTGATATTTCTAAAAAACCCACATTATCTACTCAAAATGTGTATGAAATTACTGTAGTATCTGAAGATATGAAAACAGAAATAATCTTTACTGTTGGTGTAGTAAACGTTGAAGGTATAATGTATATTAATTCTTGGAGTTTTGACGTTAATGACGACGGACCTCAAGTTTTAGGCGTACCTTTTGACGATGCTAAAGCTTATTTCGACCAATTTATTAGTGATTACTTAAATACAGCAATTGATTCTTACGATTTTTGTAATATGTACTTCAAAGAAGATGTGACAGGATGTATAGAAGAACGAGATAAATCATTTGCTGAAGGCTTCAAAGTTACTCTAGATGGTATGTATGATACAGGTGAAGGAATTTACGAAGTAAAGATGTTTTTTACTAATTTTAATTCCACTGAACCTAAAGCTGAAGTTGAAAATATCAGTTTCACATATGATTTAGATGGTAATATTATTATGAAATTTATGGATGAGTATCAGACTAAAGAATGGCTAAATGCAGAGGAAGCATTCACTGTTATACAAATGTTCTTAACTGATTTTGCTGATTCTACTATTACCGACGAACAACTTACTCATTTATATTTTGATAATAATATCGATCCAGGCTTCTTTAATGACAGATATAAATCTCAAAATGGTGATGCAGTTCTTACTGTCATTTCAGTTGAAGAACCTACAGAAGAACCATTTGATTTCTTGAAAGTTACTATGTCAAGAACTTATGATGGTGAGACAGAAACAATGGTTGTTCCAATTCGAATTAAAGATCTTGGTGATGGAAGATATTATTTTGATATTTTATTCGAGGATCACAGAGACTATGATTATGACACTTTAAAACAATTTACAATTGATATGCTAAGAGATTATCAAGATACTACTTTAACAGATGAATATGTTTGTAATTTATATTTCGAACATGACGCTGCTAAAGGATGCATGGACGATAGAGCAAATCAGTTAACACAAGGTGTTACAATTGTATTGAATAACTTAACAAATGTTTATGATTACTATGAAATTGAATTTGGATTCGATGATGGTACTGATGTTTGGCAAGAATATGTTTACGCCATCTATTATTACAATGAATTTGATGAATTAAAGATTGAATTCAGTGATCTCGGATTTGATGAAATTGATTACTATGATGCTTATTACTTTATGGAAAATCTATTTGGTCAATACAGAAATTCATCATTAATTAGTTACGATGTTTGTAGCCAGTTCTTTGAAGGTCCTTCTTATGATGAATGTGTTATAAGACGCCAACAAGAAATGATGGATGGAATTTACTTGAATGGATTTAATTTGTATCACGATGGCTATGGATTTACAGTTGAATACCATTACAATGATACTTATGGTAATTCATTCTCAAAATCAATGCAAGCTTATTTCTACTATAATGAATATGGAGAATTAAGACTTGAGTTCTTTGAAGATTTTAGCTTAATACCTTATGAAGAAGCTTGGCCTTTCATAGAACAAATGGTTAATGATTTTAACAACTGGACAATAGACACTGAATATATGTGTAACTATTACTTTAGTTATGAATCTGCACAAGGTTGTATAGAACAACGTAATAAAAGTATAGCTAATAATGTTCAGGTCAGAATTTCTATGTTTGAACCAGAGTTTGATCATTATCGTGTTGAATTAGAATATAACGATGGTCAAGGTCATACTTGGTATGAAACTTTTCATGCTTATTTCTGGTATGATGAATCCAATAATATGAAAATTGATTTCAAAGGTGAAAGACCTGATGATTTCCCTTATAATGAAGCATATGATTATTTCCAAATACTTTTAGATGATTATACAAACCCTACTGTTACAGGACATGATTTCTGTAATAAGTATTTCCCTTGGTTACCAGGTGATAATTGTCTATGGGATAGAGCAGTTCTTTATCCAATGCTTGAACATGTGGATGCTCATATAGATTATATGGACTACCATGATTATGTATTCCAAGCTCAAGTTACATTTACCAATCACTATACTGGTCTTATGTGGACTGAGATTGTTTACTTAGAATTTTATTACAATGAATATGGAGATATTGAAATGCATCTTTATGACGCTCCAGTTAATCAATACTTAAGTCATTACGATTCATCTGAAGTAATTAATTCGTTCTTCTTTGATTATTCAAATTCAAATATTTCCTATGATGAATTGAATGCTTGGTATTTTGACTATACTTTAGATTATGATTTTGAACTAGATCGTATTGATGCATTTAATGCCGGACGATATTTTAACATTCTTTATATTAACGATCCACATAATGCTGATGGACAAGAATTCCTAGAAGTAGTATTTGATGTTTTTGAAGGAACTAATAATGTTGATACAATGACTATGTGGATGCGTGTTATGCCTCTTGGTACTGGATATCACTATATCGAAGTAAAAGAGGAATATCATCCTGATTTCGTTGATATCGACGAATCAGAGGCACATGCTTATATGCAACAATTTGTAGATGAATATTCTAACTACTTATTAACTAGTTATGATGTTTGTAGCAGATGGTTTGATGCTTATGAATATCCAATGTGTATCGTAAAACGTGAACAAGAAATGATGGATGGAATTCATATTAATTTATACGATTTCTATAAAGATGAAATTAGTGGTGATTTCTATGCTAACTTAGAATACTTCAATAACGTAGGTGAATTTATCTATAGTGAAAACACACAAGTATTCTTCTTCTATGGTGAACAAGGTGAATTAAAAATCTCATTTGAATCTTATAATTACAATAAATCCTTCCCATATGATGAAGCAATGCAATATATTAACACAATGTTTGCTGACTACAATGATCCTGGAATGCCTAATGGGGTATTTTGTGGATATTACGGCCACATCTTCCCTCAATGCGATGTAATAAGACAATCATATCTAGATGGTGTTGCTAATATATACTTTAGTAATTTCTGGCATGATTATGAAAATGTCTTCTACTTAGAATATGCTTATCAAGCAAATGATGGAGATACTACTAATTATATTGGTATCGAATTAGCATTCTTCTATGATGAATTTGGTAATATCGTAGTTGATGTGTGGAATAACTTCCCGTATTTCCATTATGAAAATTACGCACATTCTCAAGTTATTTATAATAATTTCCTCGCTGACTATTTAAATCCAGCCGTATCTACTCAAGCAATATTAGACAAATACTTTGACGGATGGCTTGATGAAGAATTTATTAATCAAAGAGGTGAAGACTTAGTTAATGGTATTACGATAACTACACCTGTCTTTACTGATACTAATTTAGGTGATGGAATTGACTGGATTAATGTTACATTCGAAGTTGATAGAGGTGACGGATGGATTGAATACGTTGATGATAACTTTAGAGTTATTGTTCGTGGACATCTACTTTATCAATTAGAATTTGAAAGTTTCTATCACGAAGAAGTTACTTATCCAGATGCTTTTGATTTATTCTCTGCTTACATAAGAGATCTTCAAGATAGTACTATTACTAGTCCTGATTTCTGTGAAATTTATCACGATGAATATTTATATGAACATTGTGAAATGATGCGTAATGATTTATTAGTAATAGGATATAATATTGAAATAATCGACTTCTATTTTGATGATTATATGTATGTTTATCAAGCTACACTGATGTATACAGATCCAGTTACCTTAATGGATGAATATTATGATTATGATATTATGTTCTGGGTTAATGCTGATGGTGTCTTAAAATTAGAAATATATGATAGATACTTCACATATGATCCAATGTTTGATCAATTATGGAATATAATGTCTCAATTTGAAAGCGATTTTGCTGATTCAACTATGTCTTCTCTTGATTTCTGTGATAAATATTATGGTGGTGACGCTGTATGTATCGTTACCCGTGATGAATATTTCGCTAGAGGTCTAGTGGATGGCGGTGTTAGACTTGAAGACTTCTACTGGTATCAAGATTATGATGGAATAATTATTTACGAAGCACAAATTTCTTATACATTTAGTGATGGTAGCTTTGTTCGTAATCGTTTAGAAGTTGTTCCTTATTACGATATTGATGGATTCTTAATGGTTGAGTTGCTAATTACTGGAGGACAAGTTTCAGTTCCTGAAAATGCAACATTGCTTATACTGTCAGAAACTATAAGTACTCTTACATCATTCGCAATTGACTATTCTGATTCTAGTATTACTTCCCAAGATTTCTGTGAAAAGTATTTTGATGGAATTCCAAACTGTATGGAAGAACGAGATAAATTTTTAGCAATGGGAGGGTCTGCAGTATTAAATACAGATATATACCAAATGAGTGACTATAATAATGTCCCATTCTATATGGCTACTTTCACAATGACAGATGAAACAGGTACTTGGAGTCAAGAAGGTGCATTTAGAGTTTGGGATCTTACAAATGATAGATATTTCATTGAATTTGTAGATGATTATAATTTACCTGTTGATCCAGTTGAATTATTTGTTTTGACAATCGGAAATGCTGAAAACTTATACAGAAACTTCCTTTCTGACTATGCTGATTTAAGTATTTCTAATATGGATATTTGTGGAATGTATTTCAACGATACTTCTTTTGATTGTGTTGCAGGACGCGAAGCATTCCTTAATAATGGTGGATTTACAACGTTACTATCAATTACAGAGATTGATGTAGTTGATGGAGATAATTACTTCCGAGTTGTATTAGAACAATATAACGGTAATGAATATCTTTACTTTGCTCAGGACTTCTATGCTTATGGTACTCCTGATGGATATGAATTTATGATAATAATTGTGGATTAATATTCTAAAATTTTATATTAAAAGGCGCAACGTTAAGTTGTGCCTTTTTTTATTTGCGGGAAATAATCACTAAAGTTTCTTTGTTTCTCAGTTTTAGGATCATAATGTAAAACTTTGAAGAAATATTCTACCAAATAACCTGATGTAATAACTATAAATACTGTCCCAAGTCCAATTGGTCCTCCCAGTAAGAACCCTAGAAATAATACACTAAATTCAATAGATGGCTTAATATACTTAATATCAATCTTGGTAATTCGACTAAGTCCAACAAATAATCCATCTCTTGGCCCAGCTCCTAAATTAGTACTAATATATAAACTTCTACCGAAAGTCATAGCAACGAGTCCAATAACAAGTAATATTGTTTTCTCCATATTTGTACTAGGAATATACGAAAATATTATATCTGATGTGTCAATCATAAAGCCGATAATAATAACGTTTAAAATAGTTCCAAGACCAATCTTAGTTTTTAATAGCCAGACACTAAATAGTAATATTACAAGACCTAACAACTGAGTAATGACGCCAAATGAAAGATCTAAATTAATTGCCAATCCTTGATGAAAAACACCCCATGAATCCATTCCCAAACTTGCTCTTTTAGTAAGCATCAACCCAAAAGACAATAAAGCAAATCCTAAAAATAGTAATGGAATTCTTTTTAAATCTTCTTTTAAAATAACCATCTTCTCACCCAGTTTCTAAATATCCGTTTTTATTTTAACATAATAATTTTATTACACAAGAAAATAAACAGATAACTACGTTATATTTTTATTGCTTTTTCATTTGAACTATTATTAAATAATGATACTATTAATAAGAGGTGACACAGATGTTAAATATAATAAAAATAGAGGCATATAAAAGAAATAATGTCCTAATACTTATCGGATTATTCGTTTTCTTTTTAATATTATACACTTTTTTAGATTTTGAGGGAAATACGAACTATTCTCTGATGACTGATGCCTTTGGAATAGGGATTGTCTCAATCCATATTATTATTAATATTGTAATTGCACTACTTTCATCTATTATGGTAACTTTCAGTATTATTAATTATAATCTGACAAAGGTTGAACCAAGAGGTTCAAACGCAATTCCTTTTTTTACTTTCATCTTTGGATTATTAACATTTGGTTGTACTGGTTGCGTCGTTGCGTTCTTCAGCGCTATTGGAATCGCCTTTTCACCTATCATTTTACCGCAAGGTAATTTACTTTGGAAAATAGCCGCCTTATTACTTGTAGTCCTTGGATTTATCTGGATTATGTATTCAATAGAACATACAACATGCAAACCTAAAAAAAATAAGGAGTAATATTATGAAAAAAGATATATGGACATTAAACGATATTCCTGATTTATCAGGTAAAATATTTGTTGTTACAGGAGCAAATAGCGGAATCGGCTTTGAAGCAACGAAAGCATTTGCAATGAAAAATGCAAAAGTTATTATGGGATGCAGAAATAATGATAAAGCACAAATTGCTAAAAATAAGATATTATCTGAGTATAAAGACGCTGATTTAGATATTATCTTACTTGATTTAATGGATTTCGATTCAATCAAATCATTCGCCAATGAAATTATCTCTAAATACCCTAAAATTGATGTTTTACTTAATAATGCTGGTATTATGACTGTTCCTTACGGATCTACTAAAAATGGTCTTGAAAAACAAATAGGAGTTAATCATTTTGGCCATTATTATTTAACAATGAGTTTACTAGATTTAATCAATAAAACAGAAAACTCAAGAATTGTTAATATTGCTAGTATCGCTCATCGATACGGAAGATTAAATCCAAATAATTTTTTATATAGTGAAAATAAAAAATATCGTAAATCATTAGCTTATGCTCAATCAAAACTTGCAAATTTATTATTTACTTATGGACTTCAAACTCGTTTAGAAGAAAAGAAATCAAAAATAAAAGTCCTCGCAGCTCATCCAGGAGTTACTAAAACAAATCTAGGAAGACATTTAAAAACACTCAGTATAAAGCCCATTTCTTGGTCATTTGATTTATTCAATCAAAAACCTCCACAAGGTGCATTACCGGGAATAAGAGCGTGTACTGATTTATCAGTATCAAATGGTGAATATTACGAACCAGATGGTTTTTATAGTATTAAAGGAAACCCCGTAGTTGGAAAATCTAATAAAAGGTCTCATTCAAAAGATCTCCAAGATACATTATGGGAACATTCAGTAAAGATTACTAAACTTGATATAACCATATAAATAGCTTTTAAAAAAAGCTTTTTTTATAATTGCTAAACTTAAGAATAAGCAATATAATGATATAGAGGTGAAATTATGACAAAATCATTCAACTTCCGAATCCTTCAAACATCTGATGTTCACGGATATATTTACCCAAGAAGTTATTCATCAAAAAAACAAGCAGATATTGGACTAGCACAAATATCTACATTATTAAAACAATATCGAACTCCAAATACACTTTTAATTGATACAGGTGATACCATCCAAGGTAGTCCTTTAACTTACCATCATGCTAAAGAAAATGTTGGAAAAGAAAATCCTCTATCGAAAATATATAACTATTTAAAGTACGATTTTATTACAATCGGAAATCATGAATTCAACTATGGAAAAAACTATTTAGAAAACTTTTTAGATTTTCTCGATGCAAAAATCATTAATTCAAATATTCTTAACAAACAATCTGGTAAACCATACTATGGAAAGCCATATGAAATTTTGAATTTCGAAAATGGTCCTAAGGTAGCCATCATCGGGGCTACTACTCACTATATTCCTAACTGGGAACAGCCAGCTCATATAAATAATCTTTTATTTAAAGATGCTTTTGAAACAATTAAAGATACCGTAAAAATTGTAAAAGAAAAAGAAAATCCTGATTTTATTATCGTTAATTATCATGGTGGATTTGAAAGAGATTTAGAAACTTATGAACTTTCAATGGAAGATACTGGTGAAAACCAGGGATTTAAAATTATAAAAGAAATTCAAGATATTGATTTATTACTGACAGGCCATCAACATAGAACTCTTGCTGGAAAAATATTTAATACTTATTACACTCAACCCGCTTTTAATGGGACAGGCCTTGGTCTTGTCGATATCAAGTTTACTTATACAAATAACAAATGGGAATATAAGGTATCTGAAATTAAAATACTAAATACAATCAATATTCTTCCTGATAACAAGTTATTAAGTTTAGTAGAAAAGGATGAACAAACTACTCAATTATTCTTAGACACACCAATTGGTACAACAGCTAATGATTTACTTATTACAGATCAACTAAAAGCAAGGCTATACAAACATCCTCTAGTTTCTTTTATTAATCAAGTACAACTCGAATATTCAGGTGCCGATATATCTTCTTGTTCTTTAGGCAACGATGTTTCTGGGTTTAAAAAAGAAATCACTATTAGAGACGTTATAGGAACATATGTTTTTCCTAATAGTCTAGTTGTTAAAGCAGTAAAAGGATCAACACTTTTAGCTGCTTTAGAAAAAACAGCTGAGTTTTTTGAATTGGAAAACGGTGAAGCAATTATTAGCCCAAAATTCAATACTCCCAAATTACAGCTTTACGCTTATGATATGTATGATAACATTGATTATACAATTGATTTAAGTAAGCCCCATTCTCATAGAATAAAAAATATTACATACAACAACTTACCTTTAGATTTAAATAGAACCTATAAGCTCGTTATGAATAACTATCGTGCAGCTGGTGGCGGAGACTACTTATTTATTAAGAAATGTAAAACAGTCAAAGATATGCAAATAGATGTTATTGAATTACTGATAAACTATATTTACGATAAAAAAGAAATCGAAGTAAAAACAACTGATAATATTAAAATAATATATTGAAAACTAAATTGAATATTTTTCTATTTTAATGTAGAATATAATATTATATATAGAAACAGGTGAAATTATGAAGAAAATATTTACAATACTCTTATTGGCTTTATCATTAATATTATTAACAGGATGCAAAAATCCTGTTATTGATGAAAAACCATTAATAGAACAGGTTAAAACTAATCTTGAGATTGATGATGAATTGTCAGAAATTACATTACCAACAGAAATAGATGGTGTAATAATTACTTGGCAAAGTAGTAAGCCAGGACTAATTACAAGTAACGGTGAGATTATTAAACCTTTAATTGATACGCCAACATTTTTAACCGCTACTTTATCTTATGATTCCAAAATTATGACCAAAATATTTGATGTTCTTATTCTAGGAGATATGACTGTTGAATATAATATTGATTATAATAAAGTTCAAGATGTAGTAAATTCCTTAACATTTGAAGATTATGAAATAATCGACGACATTGTTCTTATTACTACTTCCAATAATATTAATATTACTTGGGAGTCAAATAATGATACTATTTTATCATCTGCTGGTGTTGTAACCAGACCAGCTGATGGAGAAAACGACGCCCTAGTTATCCTTACCGCAACATTTACGTATAATGATATTGTGATGCATAAAGATTATACCTTTACAATATTTTCGCTTACTACTACTGTAATCTATTTTGGATATTATACAGGAGCTGATAACTTACTAGGAGAAGAATTAAAAGCATTCTTACATGATTTAATAGATGATCATACTGTTATCCCTTACGGAGATTTATGGGTAGCTCTTTCAAATAGTGATAAAGATCCAAGCAATCCAAATAATATTATCTTATTTTACACCGGTGTTTCAATATCAAACTTAGAACACGGTGGAAATGTTGGAGACTGGAACAGAGAACATATTTGGGCTAGATCACATGGTGATTTAGATGATTATATTACTGATTCAGATATGCATCATATTAGACCAACTGACGTAATGATGAACGGCAAACGAGGAAGTCTTGATTTTGATAATGGTGGAACTGTAGTATATGATGGTAGCATTGCAACTGATAACTATTCTGATTCTGATTCATGGGAACCAAGAGATGAAGTAAAAGGTGATGTTGCTAGAATGTTATTTTATATGGCAGTTAGATATGAAGGAGAGAATCCTTCATTAGATTTGGAACTTAATGATTTAGTTAATAATATCCATACACCTTATATTGGAAAAATATCAGTATTAATGGCTTGGCACTTAAATGATTTACCAGATGCCTTTGAAATAAACCGTAATGATGTAATTCAAAGCTATCAAGGAAATCGCAATCCCTTTATTGATCATCCTGAATTTGCCCAATATATTTGGGGAACATATTAAAAAAAAGGCGCTAAATATTTAGCGCCTTTAATGTAGGTGTATCTTATTTTTTTTATTCTTCTACTTGGTAATTTTTATATACTACAACTTTATAAAGATCATCTTCAATTTTAAATATATCAACTTTTTGTCCTGTTTCTCCAGCTTTATCTACGTATTCAGCTAAATCTTTCTTATTAGAAAACATTTTAGTTTTACTAATTTCTGGAGTTCCATAAATTGTTTGTTTATAAACTCTAGGATTTGCATAACTTCTTTCTTCAGTATTACATCCTTCTTCAAGATGAGGACCTAAACCATCTCTTCTACCACCATACAGGTGAAGTCCGCGTCCTTTATCATAACGATAAAATCCTTCGCCACGACCATAGAGGTTTCTTCTTCCTCTTCTTGGTCTTCCAAATTCATTTGAAAAATCATCAATAAATATCTCTCTTCTCATATTTCTCTCTCTCTCTCACACCTACACTTAAATTATAAAACTTTTTTAAAAATAGTCAACATAAAAGCCATCAAAATATGGCCTTTATGTTCTATAACAACTTCTACTCTCCTCCAAACACTTCATTTATGTCTGATTGCAATATATAAGAAATTTTAAATGCAAGTAATAGACTTGGAGAGTACTTATTTTTCTCAATAGCATTGATTGTTTGTCTACTACAGTTAGTTTTTTTAGCTAAGTCTTCTTGTGTTAAATTAAGTTTTATTCTTAAAAGTTTAATATTATTGGTTAACGTCTTTGGTAAACTATTCATCAACTTTATATAGATAAACCGTCAATAGACTAGTAATGAAATATGCAAAAGCAAATGTTAAATAAGCAATTAACCAAACCCAAGAAACTTCAATAACTCCCCTATCACGATAATTCACAAAAAGAGCAATGCAAAACACAAAGACAAACATACTAGTAAGCATCAATCCAATCATTGAAGCTTGTTTTTGAATTAATTGATCTCTTTCATCAAATACTTTTTCCTTTTTACGGGTCATTAAAAGCATAATAATGAATCCTAGCATTGCTGCTAAAATTACAGCAGCAGATATCACCATATGTATTCTAGTTGACTGAAATTTAAGTGGTCCAACTATAGCAAAATGGACTAATAAATAGAAAAATAAAGTTCCAAACAAACATGTTGTTATTAAAGATCGTTTATAGTTTACATTCATTGTATCACCTCAACTAAAGTGTAAAATATTTTTTACATAATGTCAAATATTTTTTACATATTTATTTTTATATTTTAGTTTTAATTTGTAACGATTTTTGGTAAAATAGATATACACTCACAAAATCTAGAGGTGATATTATGTTTACAATAAACGTGGGAAGTAATAAGTATGAATTCGAAAATGAAATTCGCCTAAGTGAATTACCAGAAGCAAACAATAAGGAATTTATTGTCGGAAGAGTAAATAACCGTATGCGTGAATTATCTTATAAGTTCAATTATGATGCTGATGTAGAATTTTTAAGGATGGATAATCCTGAAACAGTACATATATACGAACAAAGCTTAAGATACCTTATTGCTATGGCTTTTAAAAATATTTATCCTAACTATAGAATAAAATTCAAATACAGTATTTCAAGATCTATTTTTTGTTATATTGTTAATGATGAATCACCTAATATTGATGAAGTATTAACCAATCTAAGAAACGAAATGGAAAAATTAGTAAAACTAGATATTCCATTCAAAAGAATAACAATGACGACAAAAGACGCTATTGCCTTTTATATGGAAAACGATTATCAAGACCGTATTGATATTATCGAATACCGCCCTGAAAGCAAAGTGCATTTTTATGTTTGTAATGATTATATGAACTATATGTATGGATATATGGTTCCTTCTACTGGTTACTTAAGTAAATATCTTTTTAGACCATATGAAGTTGGATTCTTAATCCAATATCCTAGAGCAGAAAAAAATGGTGAAATACCAAAATTTAAAGATGCCTTACAATATGTAAAAACATTAAGAAAAGCATCAATATGGGCCGATGTTGTTGAAGCTAGTACAATAGCTGATCTAAATAGACATGTTGAAAAAAATAGTATTGTTGAATTTGTTCATATGTGTGAAGCTAACCACAATGCAATGCTTACTGAACTTGGAGAAAAAATAAAAAAAGATATTCATAACATTAGACTAATCGCAATCGCAGGACCAAGTTCAAGCGGGAAAACCACTTTTTCTAATAGATTACGTATTGAGTTAATGACTAGAGGATTAAAACCAATAAAAATCTCTTTGGATAATTATTATTTAAATAGAGAAGATATTGTGGCTGACGAAAAGGGTAAAGTAGATTTAGAACATATCAATACTTTAGATATTGCATTATTCAATCAAAATATGCTTGATCTTATTGCTGGAAAAGAAGTTGATATTCCTATTTTTGACTTTACAACAAAAAGACGTAATGGTTGCAGCAAACTAAAAGTATCAGAAGATAATCCAATAATAATTGAAGGTATTCACGCATTAAATGAAAAATTATCAGCAATGATTCCTAAAAAACAAATCTTTAAAATATATATTAGTCCACAGCTTCAAATGAATCTTGACGATCATAATCCAATTAGTATTACTAATTTAAGACTATTAAGACGTATTGTTCGTGATAAAAAGTTTAGAAATTCCCCAGCTAGCAGAACCATATCAATGTGGAATTCTGTAAGACGTGGTGAGTTTAAATGGATTTATCCTAACCAAGAATATGCTGATTATATTTTTAACTCTGGATTACAATATGAGTTATGTGTAATGAAAAAATATGCTTTACCTACTCTACAAGAAATCCCCTATGATAGTAAATACTATGTTACTGCGAATCGACTAATTAAGTTTCTAAAATATTTTGTTGATATTGACGATTCATTTGTTCCTTGTAATTCTCTGTTACGCGAATTTATTGGGGGAAGTTGTTTTGTTGAATAATTAAAAAAGCGATTTTTAATCGCTTTTTTGTTTGCTTTCTTTTTCTGGATTGAGTATTAAATTAAGAACAATTCCAACAAGTGCTGCTAAACTCATTCCTGATAAACCAACTGCAGAACTGATTTGAATAGTTGCTCCACCAAGCCCAATAACTAACATTGCACCTACAATAATTAAATTTTTCATGTTTGATAAATTTACCTTCTCTTTAACCAACACTTTTACACCATTGCCAGCAATTAACCCATATAATATAATTGTCATTCCTCCTAATACTCCCAAAGGAATACTAAGAATAAACACTTGAATAACTCCTAAGAATCCTAGCATAATTGCAAAAATTGCAGCAAGTCCTGTTACCCATACACTTGCATTTTTTGTCATTGCTACAATTCCTGTATTTTCACCGTATGTTGTATTGGCTGGACCACCAATTGCTGCACTTACAAAGGTAGCAATTCCATCTCCAAATAATGTTTTATCAAGCCCTGGATCTTTTAAAAGATCACGATTTATTACTTCACCAAGTACGGTATGATTTCCAATATGTTCAGCAATAGTAACAAATGCGATAGGTGCAAATAATAACACTGCACTTAAATTCATTTTATAGGTACCTACAAATGTAAAATCAGGTACTAAAAAGAATTTTACTCCCTCAAAAATTGTTACAACATCAACTACTCCAAATGCCATTGCTGTTAAATACCCAACAATTATAGCGACTAAAAATGGTATAAACTTGAATAATCCTCTACTATAAATACTAACCACTACTACTGTTGTAAAAGTTATTAAAGCAATTATTGGAGTTATTAAATCATCTCCCCCAACTAATCCTGCATTTTCAATAGCATTTGGTGCAAGAACTAATCCAATAATAATAATCATTGGTCCAATAACAACTGGTGGTAGTAACTTCTTAAGCCATTCACTTCCAACAAATATGATTATTATACCAACAATTACATAAACGATACCAACAGTCATAAGACCGAAATAGGCAGCACTAAAATCTAAGGATCCATCTAGGTTTACAATTGTAGCCGATTGAATTGCGATAATAAATGCAAAACTACTTCCCAAAAAAACTGGTGCTTTTGCTTTTGTGCAAATAATATAGATTAAAGTACCAACACCGCTTGCTACTAATGTAACACCAACTGGTAACCCAGTAATAACCGGAACGAGTACTGTTGCTCCAAACATTGCAAAAACATGTTGCAAGCTCATAAAGACCCAAGCTAAATAATTTTTTGGTTTCTCGTGTACATCTAAAAATAATTCCTCGCTCATAATTTTACTCCTTTGAAATACTTAAAAAGAGAAACAGGTAATCGCTTACCTACAATTTCTCTTTTTAAGTATTTTTAATATTCTACTTTATTGTTTTTATCGGTCCATTCTTTGAATGGTTCAAGACATTCATCATGATCTATATTAGTTTTAATTACTTGTTCTTTTGATGCTTTTCCTTCAATAACATCATAAATATATTGATCATCAAATCCGATATCTGCCGCGTCATAACGCGTTGCACCGAAATATAAACTTTTCATTTTAGCCCAATGAATAGCTGAAAAACACATTGGACATGGTTCACATGAAGAATAGATT
Organism: Mycoplasmatota bacterium; assembly: GCA_030600605.1. Classification (GTDB taxonomy): domain Bacteria; phylum Bacillota_I; class Bacilli_A; order Izemoplasmatales; family Izemoplasmataceae; genus JAFGXW01. Next base: position 10,983 of record JAUVLT010000018.1, on the reverse strand, counting down.
TCACAATCTGATAAATCGAATCTTCCTAGTAGTTTTGCCGCTTTTCTGATTGCCACAACTTCAGCATGAGCTGTGGGATCATTTGTTTTAATTACTTCATTGTGTCCTACTGCAATTATTTCTCCATCTTTAACAATAACAGCTCCAAAAGGCCCACCATCATCTGCACGCATTCCTTTGAATGCTTCATTAATTGCTTGTTGCATATACTTATTCATTAAAACACCTCGCTTTAATTTTAAAGAGTCTTAAAAACATTCTTATTTGTCACCTATTGTCATAACCATTACAGCTTTTGCTGTATGAAGTCTATTTTCTGCTTCTTGATAAACAATTGAATGTGGTCCATCAATTACACTATCTTCAACTTCATTACCTCTGTCTGCAGGTAATGCATGCATATAATATACATTAGGATTTGCTAGACTCATCATTTCTTCAGTACATTTCCAGTTCTTATATGATTCTAATAGTTCGTCAATTACTGCATCACTTTGATTATTTACCCAACTACCCCAGTTTTTAGGGATTACGATGTCAGCATTTGTAAATGCTTCTTCTATATTATGAGTTATTTTAAAAGTCCCGCCATTATCCAAAGCATTTTTCTTAGCTTTTTCAATTGCCCAATCAGGTAAATCATATCCTTCTGGATAAGCTAATGTTACATCCATACTATATCTTGGGAATAATAAAATCTGAGTAAGTGGTACAGATATTGGTTTTTTATGACTACTAGCGTAAGCCCAAATAATAGATACTTTTAAATTTTTAGTTTTAGCTGTTTTTTCTTGAATTGTCATTAAATCGGCTAACCCTTGCATTGGATGATATAAATCATCTTGCAGACTTAAGATTGGAACAGTCGAATGTTCTGCCATCTTATTTAAAAAGTCATTTCCAACTTCCCAAAAACAGTTACGACAAGCAATAGCATGCCCATAACTTGATAAGATAACAGCTGTATCTTTAGCACTTTCACCATGTGATATTTGCATTGTTGATGTATCTAAAAATGTTGCATGTCCACCAAGTTGAGCTAATCCTGCTTCCATTGAGTTTCTTGTTCTTGTTGATTGTTCAAAAAACATATTAAATGATGTTTTATTTTCCAAATATGGAGTAGGTACATTTGTTTTGAATTTTTCTTTTAAGTCGTGTGATACTTCTAGTAATTTATCAATTTGTTCTTTACTCCAATCTTCCAAAGTAATAAAATGTTTTCCTTTATATAATGGTTTCATATATTTCTCCTTATTTTTTATTATTTACATACATTAGTGGAATAGTGGCATACATGGCAGCTGCTTTAACTAATTCACTTTTATAAGTCACTTCATTTGGAGCATGTGCTTGATCTTCGTGACCAGGTCCAAATCCAATACAAGGAATTTTATAACGTCCCATGATTGAAACGCCGTTAGTAGAAAATGTCCATTTATCTACTAAAGGATTTTCATTAAATAAACCTTTAAATGCATCAACTGTAGTTTGTGTTACTATATGATTTGCATCCAATACCCAAGTTGGGAAATATGATTTTGTAGGATAAACAAGTCCAGTATACGCCGGTTTTGAGTAATCATACATTTCAACAATTGCACCACTTGATTTTACTGAAGGTAAGTTTCTAATTTCTTCTAAAGCAGTTTCAAAGGTTTCACCATCAGTTAAACGGCGGTCAATCGAAATTGAACAACCATCAGCTACAGCACAACGTGATGGAGAACTGAAAAATACTTCACTTACAGTTAATGTTCCTTTACCTAAAAAGTCATTATCTAATAAGTTCTTATGAAGTTCTTTTAGTTCTAATAATATTGGTGCCATTTTATAAATTGCGTTATCTCCTCTTTCCGGAGCAGACCCATGACAACTAATTCCATGAGTAGTAACTTTTATTTCCATTCTTCCCCGATGACCTCTGTAAATATTACAAGAAGTTGGTTCAGTGATAACAACAAATTCCGGCTTGATTTTTGATTCTTCAACGATGTATTGCCAGCATAGTCCATCACAATCTTCTTCCTGAACAGTTCCAGTAACCAGCAATGTATAATCATCTTCAAGTTTTAGATCTTTTATAATTTTACCAGCATAAACCATTGAAGCCATTCCGCCTTCTTGGTCACTTCCACCTCTACCACCAATTAATTCATCATCTTCAAATCCAAGATAAGGATCAAACTCCCAGTTATCTAGATTTCCGACTCCAACAGTATCAATATGAGCATCCATTGCGATCAAATGTTGACCATGTCCAATATACCCTAAAATGTTACCCATAGGGTCTATTTCAACTTTGTCAAATCCAACTTTTTCCATTTCTTCTTTAATTCTTAAAACAACCTTTTTTTCATCACTGCTTTCACTTGGAATAGCAATCATGTCACGTAAGAATTTTGTAATATCACTTTTATATAATTCTGCTTTTTCTAGTATCTCTTTAAAATTTATTTCCATAATCGATTACACTACTCCTTACGCATCTTAATAATATCTTTGTCAATTTCAAAAATTTTGTTATATTCGTTATCCCAAAATTCTGGTTTTCTCATTGAATCTAGATACTCTTGTTTATATCCAAATTTTAACCAATCTTTTTCTTTTTGAATATATAGTTTTTCTTTTTGTGATTCACTTCTATAATCAACGATATTTTCAACACCGTTTTTTCTAAATACATCAACAAACCATCTATCTAATACAAAATCTTCAATTTCTAAATATCGTTTTTCAAGATCTTCTATAACACTTACATATCTATCAAATCCATCAGTCGCAACAGTGACAATGTTATCACTAGGACCGAGTTTTAAATATTTAGCCATTTTAATTGCTCCGATAATATTGCAGATTCCTGATACACCAAATAAATCTGTCATTGATTCTGCGACCTTGCGGTCAACACCATTTTTGACTAATGTTTCGATGCCATCGTGCAAGATTTTTAATCCTCTTACTGAATCGTCATCTTTTATTAAAACAATAAAATCTGTATTAATTACATTGTGAATTAAAGTTATCATTTTATCTCCAATTCCTTCAATTCGGTGTTGCCCTCTTCCACCATTCATTAATGTAGAACATTCGTACGGTTCAAGAGCTGCGATTTTTGCTTCAGGGAAAACTTTTTTTATTTGATCTCCTGCCGCTAGTGTTCCAGCACTACCTGGTGCCGAAGCAAAACAAGCAATTCGACCATTCCCTACACCTTTTACAGCTTCAATTGCTGAATTACCTGTAACGTGGCGATGCCAACGATAATTTGGCATAAGTTCAAATTGTGCTAAAGATCTCATTTTAGGATCTTTTTTCAATTCATAAGTTCTTTCTAAAGTAAGAATTACATCTGATTCCGTTCCTGGTGTTAAATCTAATTTTGCCCCATATCTTTCAATTCTTTCATATCTTTCATTACTCATATTATCGGGCATGATAACGATACATTCATATTTCATTAGATTACATATATAGGCAACTCCGATCCCGAAGTTTCCTGTTGAAGGACCTAAGATAGTATGTTTTCCTGATACGATACTTCCATCAATACTTCCTTCAATTAAAGTAGAATATCCTGCACCTACTTTATGTGAACCTGATGGTATATGTTTACCTATCATAACTACGATATTTGCATCTACACCAGTAAGTTCTTTTGGTAATACAATTTTATGAACTTTATTGTTTTCGTCTTTCCAATTAATATTGAATAAATTAATTGGATCTAATTCATCTTCTTTTAAAGCTTTTAATGCTCTTTTTCTTATGTCCTTATCTATTTTTTTAGGATGTAACATTTCCTCATAAGTAGGACCAAATGGAATATTATTCATTTCTTTCACCTCAAAGTTTCTTTTTAATATGTTTGATTAATTCTTGTAAATCAGGTTTTAAAGATAGCGGCGCTTTAATTGCTTTAAGCGCGTTAAATGTATCTTTTAACCCATTACCTGTAACAATAACAGTTACACTATCGGTATGTTTTATAATACCTTGTTGTAGTGCATTTATCACTCCTGCGAACCCAGCAACTCCAGCAGGTTCACCAAATATCCCTTCTTTCGATCCTAAATTTTTCATTGCTTTTAGTATTTCTTTATCACTTACAGTAATCCATGTTCCTTTTGATTTTGTGACAGCATTTTGAGCTTTAATAGGATTTCTTGGAATTCCTACTGCTATACTGTCAGCTATCGTATTTTCTTCTGCCTCTTCTAAAGGACATCCTTTTGAAAAAGCAGTATAAAAAGGACTACACCCATCACTTTGGACACCAAGTATTTTCGGTATTCTATTAATTAATCCAATCATGAATAAATCATAAAATCCCTTATATACAGCACCAATAGTACATCCGTCACCAACAGAAACACTAACCCAGTCTGTAACATTAAAATCTAACTGTTCAGCAATTTCTAAAGCGACTGTTTTCTTACCTTCAACTAAATGAGGATTAATAGCAGCATTACGATTATACCACCCAAAATGATTAATTGCATCTTTTGATAGTTTAAATGCATCTTTATAATCTCCATCAACACTAATTACTTTTGCTCCATAAATTAACAATTGCGCCAATTTACCTTGTGGTGCTCTTTTTGGAACAAAAATAACTGTTTTAAGCCCCATTCTAGCAGCGTTACCCGCTAAACTAGATGCAGCATTCCCTGTTGAACTACACGATATTATTTCTGCATTTTCTTCTATTGCTTTTACTACAGCTACCGCAGATGCGCGGTCTTTAAGTGAAGCTGTAGGGTTTAATCCTTCATCTTTTATATATAATTTCTTTAAGCCAAGTTCCTCTTTCAATCTAAAAGATTCATAAAGTGGTGTCCATCCTACTTTTAATGTATTGTTAAAATCAGTGTCTATAACACTCATTAAATATTTATAACGCCACATTGTATAATCAGTATTATTCTTAAAATATTCTTTGTTAATCACTTTTTTTAATTCATCATAGTTGTAATTGATATCTAAGATACCTATTTCACCACATTCATCGCAAGTATTAATAATCATATTTTTATCAAATATTTTATGACATACTGTACATTCATAGTTTTTTACATATTTCATAATAAATCACCAACTTTATTAATTATTTTTCATTCTTCAAGAGATACTAGTTTAAATTTATTAACATCAAATAAACCTTTATCCGTTAATTTAAGTTCAGGAATAACAGGTAAAGACATGAATGCTAAACTCAAGAAAGCATCATCAACTTCTTTGTTAAGCCCCATTTCACGTGCTTTAGTTTCCATAAACTTAAGCTTTTTTTCAACAATTTTTACTTCTGTATTGGTCATTAATCCCGCTACTTCAAGTCGAATACTATCAACTACTTTTGAATTATTTACCAAAGTTATTCCACCTTGAATTCTTTCGATTTCTTTCATAGCAATCTTCATATCTTTATCATTATCACCAATGATGATAAAATTATGAGAATCATGAGAAATAGTCATTGCTAATGCACCATTCTTCAGTCCATACCCTTCAACAAAACCAAGTCCTACATTACCGGTTTGATGATGTCTTTCAACGACTGCTAGTTTTAATATATCTTTATCTTTATTATGTTGATAAATACCATTTTTAATTAAAACTTCTCGAATAACTTTCGTTGTTGTTACATTATTTTTAATCAATTTAATGACTTTTACTTTATTTTTTTTAAGTTTAATATCAAATGAGATTTTATCACTATCTTTAATATGTATTGTGTTTGTTACAAAGCCATTAGTATATAGAACTGGGTCAAATAGAGCTCTATTGCCCTTTGCAACCAATTCTCCTTTAATAAAAACTTCGTCAACATCAATTTTTTCCATTGAATCAAAGACCACTAAATCAGCATAATATCCAGGAGCAATTCCTCCAATATTATCTAGTTTATAACATTCAGCAGTATTAATTGAAGCCATTTGAATTGCCGTAATTGGATCAACTCCATTTTCAATAGCTAATTTGATATTATAATTAATGTGTCCCTCTAATCTTATATCCTCTGGATGTTTATCGTCTGTGCAAAAAAGTAATCTACGACTATTCTCTTTAGTAATTCCTTGTGATAAAACCTTAACATTTCTTGTTGCAGATCCCTCTCTTAAATGGATATACATACCACGAGCTACTTTTTCTTTAAGTTCTTTTACTGTAGTACATTCATGATCTGTCTTAATACCAGATAGTTTATAAGCATTAAGTTGTTTTCCAAAAACACTTGGGGCATGTCCATCTTTTATAAAACTTGTCATTACTTCTAACTTTTTATGAACTTCTTTATCACCAAATATTACTCCAGGATAATTCATAACTTCTCCAAGTCCTAATACTCCTTTAGAATCTTTAATTCTATCAATGTCTTTCGAAGTAATTATAGCACCACTCGTTTCATATTCTGTAGCAGGTACACAAGATGGAATCATCATGTGTACATTAAGTGGTCCAAAGATACTAGAGAAAATCATGTATTTGATTCCTTCAACTCCACTAACATTGGCGATTTCATGAGGATCAGCAATAATTGTTGTTGTTCCCTTAGGCACAATTATTTTAGCAAACTGTGGTGGTGTTAACATTGAGGATTCAATATGAACATGTCCATCAATAAACCCGGGTGAAACAAATCGATTTTTTAAATCAATTTCTTTTATCCCATGATAAGAACCGATACCAACAATTATGCCATCGCTAATTGCTATATCACCTTCTTCAATTTTAGAAGTAAAAACATTAACGATCTTACAGTTTTTAAGTACTAAGTCAGCTAAGCTATCACCTCTAGCAATTTCTACAAGTTTTATTGTATTCATAGTTTACCTCTCTTTTTTGAGTCTTACAAACTTAAAATAAAACTTTTAAGTAAGTTAATTGCAACTGTTTTACGATATTCTTTATTTGATCTTTGATCATCTATTGGTCTAATAAAATTACCGAATTCATTTAATATTTCTTGAATATTTACTTTCATATCGTCAACTGTTAATCCTATTACATTTGCTTCCAATTCTTTATTTCTTACAACAGTTGGTCCAACAGCGCCAAACGATACTCTAAAATCTTGAATAGTATTGTTCTTTACTTTAGCAACTCCAGCAAATGAAATTTTTGAAATTGCATCAGCTTTTCTCCCACCAACTTTATCGAATCTTATTGAAGTAAAATTACTCATTGGAATTTTAATTTCTTTAATAATTTCATTTTTTTGGATAGTTTTTTTACCTGGTCCAATTATTAAATCTTCAATTGGCAACTCTCTAGTTCTTTCAATACTCTCAATTACAACAATTGCATTCAGAATATACAAGACAGGTAAAGAATCACCAGCTGGTGATGCATTACCAATATTTCCGCCTAATGTAGCCATATTTCTAATTGCTGGTGATGCCATTATTTTAATAGCTTCAACTAGTAACTTTGGTGTTAGCTTATGATATAGTAATTCTTCAAGTGTCATTGTTGAACCTATATGAAGACAATCATCTTCTAAAGTAATATATTTTAATTCTGGCAAATTAAAAACCAACAAGATATCTTTATTAAATTTGGGTAACGTATTACTCCAAGCACGGTTTTGAATCATTAAGTCAGTACCACCTGCCAAAATCTTGTAGTCACCTTCGTTTAGAAGTATCAATGTTTCCTTTAATGTTTTTGGAGTTAAATTTTTCACCAAAGTCCATCTCCTTTTTTTGATGCACTTTTAACAGCTTTAATAATCATATTATACCCTGTGCATCTACAAAGATTTCCTGATAATCCAATTTTTATTTCTTCATCTGTAGGATGAGGATTTTTATTTAATAATGATTCTGAGGCAATCAGCATTCCCGGTGTGCAAAATCCACATTGTACTGCCCCTTCTTCTTCAAAAGCATTTCTTAAAACTTCATGTCGTTTTGTTTTACTAAATCCTTCAATAGTAACAATATTCTTTCCTTCTACTGTTCCTAGCGGTACAATACAAGAATTTACTATTTGATCATTAATTAAAACAGCACATGCTCCACATTCGCCTTCACCACAACCTTCTTTAACACCTGTGAAATCAAAGTCTTCTCTTAAGATGTCTAGTAATCTTGCAGTTGGGCTTTTTTCAATTTCGACTTGTTTATTATTTAAAGTGAATTTTATTTTAGCCATTTTTCATCAACTCCATAATATATTCTGGGGTTACTGGAATCCTTGTAACTTTCTTATTAATAGCATTTTCAATAGCTAGTGCAACCGCAGGGGCTCCACCTACTAAAGTTAATTCACCCGCTCCTTTGGCACCATACGGTCCAAGAGGATAAGGATTATCTATTAAGAATGTTTCCATTGGTGGTGTATCTCCTGTTGTTGGGATAATATAATCAGTTACGTTTTTATGAACTATTCTACCATTTTCATTTCTCATAACTTCAAGATATCCATATCCAACACCTTGGAGTATTCCACCGTCTGCTTGTCCCATGACGATTCTTTCATCAATTGCTTTACCTACATCATATACACTCCAAATACCTACCAGGGTTACTTGATAAGTAACTGGACATACCTCAACTTCAACAATATTAACTCCCCATGAATAAGCAGGATATGCATCTCCAATAAAGTTATCTTCATCCCACTTAATGTATTCAGGTTGTTTATATCTTTCTGATACAACTATTTGTTTGCCATCTTCCCATTTTTCTTTTAATTGTTTAGCAGCTCTAGCAACTAGTCCTCCAACAATCATTATAGTTCTCGAAGCAACAGTAGGACCACTGTCAGGTACTAAATCAGTATCTGGTTTATTATAGATAATTTGATCTAAAGGAATATTCAGAATATGAGAAACAATTTTTTTCATTGTTGTTTGGATACCTTGTCCCATATCAACAGCTGCGATTAAGATAGTAACTTTATCATCAGCGCCTTTTTCTAGTTTTACTAGTGCTTTGATGTGATCAGCTTCACCACTACCAGTAAATCCACAACCATGTAAGAACCAGCTCATACCAATTCCTTTATAAGTCCCTTCTTCTTCATACGCTTTTACTTTGTTTTTATAATCAGACATTTCCATCGCTTTTTTAATCATATCATTCATAATGATTGGATCTCTAAATTTACCACGAGTTGAAGTAGCATCACCTTGTTTAGCTAAGTACTTTAATCTTAATTCTAAAGGATCAATATCTAATTCTTTCGCGATATGATGAATAAACATCTCAACAGCAAATAACATTTGTGGTGCTCCAAATCCTCTAAAAGCGCCGTTTGGTACTGTGTTAGTTAAGAAAACATCTCCATCAACTTCAATGTTTTCAATTGTATAAGCACCAGTTGAAGCTATTAAAGCACGTGCTAAAACAACACCACTTAGTCCAATTGATGCTCCAGCGTCAATTGCTGCTTTAGCTGTTAATCCATCAATTTCATTAAATTCATTAATTGCTGCTTCCATATGAATCCAAGCAGGATGTCTTTTTGTAGTAACTTGCATGTCTTCTTCTCTTTCATAAATGAGCTTAATCGGCTTTTTAATCTTTCTTAAAGCTACAGCTAACTCACAGGCCATTAATGATGGAAATTCTTCCTTACCACCAAATGCACCACCAACAACTGCTTGTTTAACTCTTACTTCATCATCATTTGCATCTAAAACTACTTTAACAGCATTCTTAACATAGTAAGGACACTGTATTGAACCAGTAAGAGTGACTTTATTATTTTCAATTTCCCCAATCATCCCTTGAGGTTCGATATAGAGTTGTTCTTGGTATCCTGTTTCATAATCATATTTAATTATTTTCTTAGCATTCTTAAAAGCCTTATTTGAATCGCCTTTTACGAAATGATAATTAATTGCGCTTTTAATTTTTTCAAATACAGGTGTTTGTTCTTGATATTCTATTTCAATATTAGAAATAATGTCAGTAATAACATCTTTATCTTCTCCTACTACAAGCATAATAGGTTCACCATAGTACTTGACTTCTTTTTCTGCAAATACTGGCATGTCATCAAAGATTATTGAAACAACATTTTTACCTGGAATATCACTGTGGTCTACAGTATGATATCCAGATGGTAATTCAGGTATAATAATATTTTTAATGATTGCTTTCACTTTAGTAGATCTTACTGTTTTTGCATAAAGCATTCCTGATATCTTAATATCATCAACATATTGTGCTACACCTGACATTTTGATTATACTGTCAACTTTTCTAACTGATGAACTAATATCTTTCATAAACCCTACCTCCTCATAAATCATAATACTAATCGCTTTAGTAAAATTCCTATCTAAATTACTTTATAGACCCCTACATCATCAAATATGAATATTCATTGATGACGGCATCAATAATTGTTGCAATTTCTTTCGAGACTGTCTTGTCCCCAATTGTATAATTAAATACATTTCCTTTTTCATCGCGAACCTTAAATTGGCTTTCACTTAAGGGAAGAAATCCAATGTTAGTTGAATCAACAAAATCATGTTCAGTCCAGAATAATGTGATTTTATCCTTATAAGGTCGACCACTATGTGGACAGAAAGTACTACAGTTACCACATTCATTACACATACCATCAATATGAATAATTTGCTGTTTTTGGTCGAATAATTCAGATGCAATATTAACGCTTATATTAGCTCTATTCGGACAGACATCTACACATATATCACAAACTTGATCACATGTTAAGCAACGTAATCCGTCAAGTTTCGCTTCCAATCTTTCTTCCAAAATACCTTTTTTATCATATAATGTAGCTTGATTTTCAAGGACGATTGATTTAACAAAATCATTACTTAGTCTCAATTTATCCAAGACATCGATTGCAACCAGTTTAGCATCTGCAACAGCTTTAACAATTGTTTTGGCTCCTGTCTTACCATCACCAGCAACATATACATTTTCTACTGAAGTTTCATTTTTATCATTGATTTTTGGATAACCCCACTCATTTAGTGCGATATTATTTCTTTCA
>JAUVLT010000020.1 GCA_030600605.1 Mycoplasmatota bacterium | reverse complement strand
ACACCTGTGGATATACTAATTACAGATATAGAGATACAAAATGTTGGAACTTTAGTAAAAATTTACAATTTAACTGTTATAAGTATATATGAAAATACATATGATGATGCTTTTACAATTACAGTTGAAGATGATTTTGGTAATGTTATTACAATTAGAAGAGATGACTCTGCTAGTGAAAACATTACCCCAGATTTATTTGTTGTCGGAACCACATTTGATATCGTTGCACCACTAGGAAGATATGATTCAAATTTTCAGTTGATGATTATTAGTTTAGATGATGTTACATTCAAATAAAAAAAATATATAGGAGGAAAATTTATGATGAGATTCAAAAAACTAATAGCTTTAACATTGGTATTTGTTGGAGCTCTAGGACTTGTTGGATGTAAACCTGTTGAAGACGGGCCAACTGATTTAGAACAGTTAGCTGAAGCTTTATTAGAGGTTGAGTTAGCAAGTGAAACAAGTTCTAATTTAACGTTACCGAGTACCGGATTACATGATGTTGTTATTACTTGGTCTTCAAGTAATACAAGTGTAATCGGAAATGATGGAACAGTTACAGTTCCTACATTTACTGAAGGAAATAAAGTTGTAACAATTACTGCTTCCTTAACTTTGGGTGATGATACTTTAACAAAAACATTCAATGTTACAGTTTTAGCAGCAACTACAAAAACAGATGCTGAAAAAATTGCAGAAGCAAAAGCTTCATTATTATTAGTAGCTTCAGATTTAGTTGTGGCAGACATTGTATTACCAGTTATATCAGGTGATGCAACTGTTGTTTGGGCAACAAGCGATGCTACACTTATTACTGCTGCTGGTGTAGTTACAAGACCTACATTTGGTGATGGAAATAAAGCAGTTACTTTAACTGCTACATTAACTTTAGGTGCATTAACAGAAACAAAAGAATTTGCATTGACAATTAAAGAAGAAGCGCCTGAAAATTTATTTACCTCACTACTTACGTTATATTCGAACTCACTTATTGGAGATGTTGTAGAGTTTGAAGGAATTGTAACAGGATTGTTTGATGGCGGGTATGTTTTAACTGATGGAACATATGCTATTACAATTTATGATTATAAAACACCATTAGAACCAGACATTGGGGATTCAGTGTATGTTAAGGGTGAATACGCTTCTTACTATACGCTTTATCAAATAAAATTCCCAGATGTTGAAGAAATAAAAAGTACTGGAAATACCATTCCATTAGATCCAGTTGAAATGTCTATCGCTGACTTATTGGCATTAAATTCTGGTATCAAATTAATTCATGGTATGCAATATACTATTACTGGTTTTGTAACTGAAGGAGTTAATGGATATGGAGATCCAGCTCTACATATTTCTTTAGATGGAAATTCAGTAATGATTTACGGATACAATTTAGAGGATCCGTTAGAAGATCTTGAATCATTTACAGGTCAAAAAGTTACGTTGACAGTAACTTATTATGCGGATCATTCTAAACATGGTGTTATAGTTTTCTTTGATGGCACTGAAAACGATATAGTTTCTGCAGTTTTAACTGATGCAGAAGCATTATCTGCAGATATTGCTAGCGCAGGAGATTCAGTAGATAATGCAACTCTTGAAGATATTATACTTCCTACTTTTGGATCAAATGGTACGATATTTGGAACTTGGACTTCAGATACTACTGCCGTTATAGCAAGTGATGGTACATTTGTTGCACGTGCAGCTACTACCGTTACTGTTACATTCACTGCTTCAGCTACCAAAGGTGATGAAACAGGAACTGTAACTATTGAAGTTGTTGTACCTATACTTAGTTCAATTGAAGATGTTCTTGAAATGGATTCAGGAGATTACTTTGAAGTTACTGGAGTAGTATATGATGAATCAACTTATGGATTCTTTATCTATGAAGATGGACACTATTTATTTATATATGTTGGATATGGAGGAGCTTTATTAGATGTTGTTGCTCCTGGTGATGAAATCACAATCTTAGGATATTTAGGTGAATATAGCGGATTACTACAAGCAAATGTTATAGATTATACTGTAGGAACTTCGGGGAATACATTGCCAAATGAATTTGTACTTAGTGTTGGTGCAGTGGAAAATGATTTAGTTGAAAGAGGAACACTCGCAACTATTACAGGAACATTAGAGGAAAGAACTTCTGGTGATTATACAAATACTTGGATTGTTGGTCCTGCTGGTAGTGCGGTACAAATCTATCACTATAGTAATGCTGATGAATTAGATAATAATATTGGAGATATAGTTACTATTACAGTAGTTACATATCAAGATGCACTTGTATTATATCAAGGTCTTGAAGCTGATATTACAGTAGAAACAGCATTTACTGATCTTCAAACAGCGCAAGATATTGCTGATATGATTGATTTAGGTGATATTGAAAATGTTGAGTATGATTTAACTTTACCAGTAACAAATGCTGATCCTGTTGCTACAATGGTTTGGTTATCTAGCAATACTGACGTTGTTGCAATTGATGGTGTTGTTAACAGAATTCCTGGTTCTGATACATTAATTACTTTAACTGTTACAGTTACTGTAAATAGTGTTGATGCAACTAGAGATATTATTGTAAATGTTATAGATGCTAATGAAGGTGTTCCTGTTAATGTAGCTGCTGCTTTGGCTGCTACAGATGGAGATAGTTTATTAGTAAAAGGTATCGTTTCTGGATTTGTATTTAGTTGGGATGGACAAAGACCATTTATTCAAGATGCTGATGGAACTGCAATACTTGTTTATACTCTTTTCCCAGATTTAGAAATTGGAGATGAAGTTATAGTAAGAGCTGAAAGAGCTACTTACCCTTATAATGACAATGATTTACAACAACTTATCGATGCAACTCTTATTCAAACTTTAACTGTTGGAAATAATGTAATTGTATTTGATGATGTTTCTTTAGCTGATATTGCTTTAGATCCTGTATCACATCAAGGTAAAAATGTTACAATTACTGGAATGGTTATAACTGCAATGACTTATGAATATGAAGCTGGAAAATTCAAAGATTACATCGTAATTACTGATGGAACAACTGATTTTATATTTGATGATGAAGATGTTCCTTATGCATTAGATTTATGGACAGCTACAGACATTTTAGGAGAAATTACCTTTACTGTATATGACGTATATTATGGTGCTCTTAGACTTATAGTTACTGATTATCCAGCTCCTGTTGATACTTATGCATTAACTACGGCTGAAGCTGAGTTAAGCTTACCTGATTCGGTTTCTTCAGATATTGAACTTCCACTTATTAGTGACTTATATGATGTAACTATTACTTGGGCTACTAATGATGCTGCACACATTACTGCTGCTGGTGTTGTTACTAGACCTGCTAATGGAGAAGGAGATGCTACTGTTACATTAACTGCAACTCTTTCAATCGGTACTGAAACACCAGTTACGAAGGACTTTATCATCGTTGTTAATGAATTAGCACCTCCATACACAGCGACAGGAACTGAGTTATTTATTACTGAGTATGCGGAAAATGGAAATGAAAAAGCATTAGAAATTTTCAATCCAACATCTAATCCTATTGATTTGTCAGCTTATACTATTAAAGTTGCATCAAATGGACATGACTATTGGAATTCTTCAGTTCTTAATCTAAGTGGTTATATAGATCAAGGAGGCACAATTGTAATTGTGTATGATGATGCAACTGGAACTGTATTAGTTGCAGCAGCAGATATTGTTTCTGGTGTTATATCATTTAATGGAGATGATTGTGTTGGATTATTCAAAGATGGAACATTAATTGATATGTTTGGAGTGTTTGCTGAAACTTCATGGAAAGACGCAGACATACCAACAGATGATATAGTATTATATCGTGCCGCTACAGTTATAGGGCCAAACAACGTTTGGGATTATACTGAGTGGGTTGTAGGTGTTGAAGATGATCATAGTAATTTAGGTGAACATACTGTTACACCTGCTTCATAATTAGATATCAATAATTTATTATAATTAAAACACTACTTGAAAAAGTGGTGTTTTTTTTATATTATTGTGATAGTGTGTAATGTCGTTATGATAAAATAGTAATGAAAGGTGTGATGTCTTATGAAAAAAGTATTAAGTTTTTTAATGATTTCTATATTAGTATTATCCTTAAGTGGATGTACTCTTGAACCTAGTACTGTTGATGGCGGAATTGAATTTAAACTAAATGGAGATAACATAATAAATATAACTACAGGAGAAAGTTATTTAGAATATGGTTTTATCGCTATAGATGGAGAAGAAGACATTAGTTCATATGTAACTACTGAGGGTGAACTTGATGCAAGAACACCTGGAGTATATTTTATTGAATATGTTTTAAATTATAATGGTGAAGAAACAAGACTATTAAGAGCGATAGTGGTAACTAAAACAGAGATTATTATGGATCCTGATGAAGTATTATATGATGGAACATGTGATAATGTTCAAATACATTACTTATATTTAGAAGCAATGGGAGATTCAACACTTATTGATTGTGGAGATTTTGAAATATTAATAGATGCTGGATTAAAAAGTACTGGAACAGAAATTGTAGTACCATATTTACAAGATTATGTAACTGATGGAATTATTGAAATATTAATAGCTACTCATCCCGATGCGGATCATATTGGTGGATTCGTTGGACTTAGTGGACAACTGGGCGTATTTGATGCTTTTACGGTTGAAAGAGTATTAAACTACGGATATACAAAAACAACTACTACACACGAACAGTATGCAGAATTAAGAGATGCTAGTGGTGCTTTGGTTTGTAATGGGCATGACGCTTTAACTAGTAGCAACTTGTGTCAACCTTATTACACAATTACAGAAGATTTAATTTTAAAAATTATTGATACAGGATTTTATGAAAATCATGATTCAACAAATGATAATGAAAATAGTATTGTTGTAATTCTTGAACACAAGGACTTAACATTCTTGTTTACGGGAGACGCTGAATTTGATGCTGAAGAATTTATGGCGGATACACTAACAACTGTTGATGTATATAAAGCGGGACATCACGGAAGCCATACGGCTAGTAGTGAAGCTTTATTAAGTGTAATACAACCTATAGATGTTATTTTAAGTGTCTATTTTCCTGATGATGACGATGGTGAAAATGGATATGGAATACCTCAACAAGAGTCATTAGATAGATTATTTGGATATACTGATAATATATATGCTACTGGAGTAAACGGACATATTGTATTAATAAGCAATGGAACTACTTATACAATTACTGGAAGTATAAATAGTACTTTGCTAAAGGATTCAATATGGTTTAACTCACATAGGACATACCCAACTGAATAGAGGAATATTTATGAAAAGAATTAGTTTATTATTAATTATGATATTATTGTTAACATTAACTGCATGTAAACCTGATCCAGTTGAAGGACACCATAATATTGTTTTACCAAATCTACAAGGGCTTAATGAAACAGAAATAAAAGAAGTGTTTGAAAATCTAAATCATCCAATTACTTTTGAGTATTATGATGAGGAAAGTGAGTTATATTCTAATGAGTTTATAGCTTATAAAGATTTTAGTGTAGGAGATATTGTAAATGAAACAAATGAAACAATAATTATTGTATATCCTACTTATTCAGGTATTCCGACTTTTATTGTACTTCCTAATTTAGAGGGATTATTAAAAGATGAAATAATAATTATTTTTGAAGATTTAGGAGTTGAAATATTTTTTACAACTAATGGTTATCCTACTGAAAGTACAGCTAATATGTTTATTGATTACGGACAATTTTTAATGTTTGGAGATACCTTTGATATTGATGCAATTTTACCTATTATTATTTTTACTGATTACCAAGATATTTCAATTTATTTTCAACCAATTGAAATGGAATATGATGGACCGTTATTATCAGAAGATTTCAAAGATATAAACCCAATAGACCCAAGAGGTGGGTATTTTGAAGTTACTTTAAATTATTGTGGGGATGGGGATACGGCAGTATTCCATTATCCACAAAACATATATGATGCCATTGAAAGTTCAGCTAAAAGTGTTAGATTTTTAAATATGGATACTGAAGAAACATATTATGGTAGTGAAGAAGAGTGGGGGAAACCTGCGAGTATATATACTTGTTATTTGCTTTCTTCGGCAGAATCAATAATTTTGCAAACAGATCCAGGAGATAACTTATTAGGAAATTATGGAAGACTACTTGCTTGGGTGTGGATAAAACTTCCTTCAGAAGATGAATATTTCTTATTGAATTATATGGTTATTAAACAAGGGCTTGCTCAAGTTAAGTATGAATTTGGAGCAGGTGAAACAATTAGTTATGGTGATTACACATATAATGAATGGATGCATCAAGCGGAAGATTATGCAATATTGAATAATCTTGGACAATGGGGATATTTGTTGGATTATTACTGGGATTATGAAGAAAATGAACCTGATTGGAATAGATGGTATTAACAATGAAAACTACTATTATTACTTAGTAGTTTTTTGATGCTTTATCTAGTTTATGATTGGGATTTATGGTATAATGAAATGTTATTTTAGAGGTGGAATTATGTATAAAAAGATTATTGATTTAATTAAACAATATAATACAATTATTATTCATCGTCATAAAAATCCTGATGGAGATGCACTTGGGTCTCAATTAGGGCTTAAGAGACTTATTGAATTAAATTATCCTAAGAAGTTAGTTTATGTTGTAGGGGATGAAAATACCTTTATATTTTTAGGGAAAATGGATATCATTAATAATGATGTTTATAAGGGAGCTTTAGTTATAATAGTAGATGTTTCTGTTGCTCGTTTAGTTAGTGATGACAGATATAAATTAGCTGATCATGTAATTATTATTGATCATCATTTAAATCCTGCTGATATTGGAGATACTGTCTATATAAATAGCGAACATATTGCTTGTGCTGAGATTATTTGTGATATTGCAATTAAATATAATTATAAAATGGACAAAATTGGAGCAACACCACTTCTAACAGGACTTGTTACTGATAGTGGACGTTTTTTATATCCTCATACAAATGCAAATTCATTTAGGATGGCTGCCTACTTAATGGATTGTGGAGCTGATATTCAAGGAGTTTATGATAGGTTATATACTGTGAAACTAAACTATACTAAGTTAAAAGGATACTTTCTTAATAACTTTAAATTAACAAGGAATAATGTTGCATATATGAAGAATGATCTTTCAATTAAAGAAAAATTTGATGTTTCAACGTTTACTGTATCAAGAGCAATGGTAAATCAAATGAGCGGAATGGAAGGAATTAATATTTGGGCAAATTTCACATTAGATGAGGAAAACATTATTCAAGTAGAATTAAGAAGTAAAAAAATATCAATTGTTGATGTTGCTAGAAAATATGGTGGAGGCGGGCATGCCCTTGCTTGTGGATGCACTGTAAACTCATTCGAGGAAGCTGATTTAATATTATATGATCTTGATATGTTGTTAGAAGAGGAGATTCAAAATGGATAAAGGTAAATTATTAGATATATATGCAAAAATGAAGGATTTTAACAAAATTATTGTTATAGTACATAAAAGACCTGATGGTGATTGTTTAGGGACAGCTTTTGGGCTTAAAGATATTATTAATACAACTTGGCCTAAAAAGAAAGTTCAAGTAGCTGCTGAATCAGTTGGGTATTTGAATTTTTTAGGAAAAGCAGATGATATTAAAGATGAGGATTTTGATGGTGCATTAATAATAAGTGTTGATACTGCTTCTCGTAATAGAATATATGATCAAAGATTCGATAGAGGAGATATGCTTATTAAGATTGATCATCATATTCCTGTTGAAGATTTTGGAGATATTGATTATGTTGATATTGGAAGACCATCTTGCACATTAATTATTATGGACTTATTAAATGAATTTAGTGATAAATTAAAAATTTCTCCAGTAGGAGCAAAAGCATTATATACAGGGACATTAACAGATACGGGAAGATTCAAATATAGCGGAGTTGATGGAGATACTTTTAGAAGTGTTGCTTCTTTATACGATAATGGATTAGAAACTAAAGAAATCTATAGTCATTTAGATGTTAGAACGGATCAATTAACAAAGTATAAAGGATATTTCTTACAACATTATAAGAAAACACCTAATGGTGTTGCATATATAAATATCTTACCTAAACATATTAAAAAGTTTAAAGTTTCTTTGGGGGAAGCAACTAGTTTAGTAAATGAATTAGGATATTTTGATGATTGCCCTATCTGGATTTTATTTGCAGAATATGAAGGTAAAATTGTTAGAGCAAGAATGCGCTCTAAAGGGCCAGCTATAGATAAATTAGCAAACAAGTATGATGGTGGAGGACACCGCTTAGCTTGTGGAGCAAATCTAGGAACATGGAAAAGGTCTAAATTATTATTAGAAGAAGCAGATTTATTAGCAAAACAATACAAAGAAGAGTCGTAAACTCTTCTTTTTTTTGAATTTTCTTGTTTAATAAACTTTAATATTGTGGTATATTTTTTATGGTATTAAAGATGGAGGTAATTACATGAACTTATTGGCAGATACCGTAATTATTGATTGGCAAATAACAATTTTTGCAATTGTTGGAGGCCTTGGAATTTTTCTATATGGTATTAATTTAATGGGTGACTCATTAAAAGCAATTGCAGGTAGCAAATTGAAAATTATTATTGAGAAAACAACAAATACTCCGATAAAGGGTATTTTCGTAGGTATAATTATTACAGGACTAATTCAATCATCATCTGGAACAACTGCATTAACAGTTGGATTAGTAAGAGCTGGACTAATGACTTTACCGCAAGCAATAGGGGTAATATTGGGTGCGAATATTGGTACAACTGTAACTTCATTGTTACTTGGGTTACCAATTAAAGAGTATGCTTTACCTATTATGGCTGCGGGTAGTTTTTTAATCTTTTTTACTAACCGAAAAAAATATAAACAATTTGGTGGAGTGTTACTAGGGTTTGGGATGTTGTTTTTTGGACTTGATGTAATGGGAGATGCTTTAAAAGGATTATCTGATCTACCAGCTTTTAAAAATGCTTTGCAGGCAGTTGGAGATATTCCTGTTCTTGGTTTGGTTGTTGGAGCTGCCTCTACTGCTATTATTCAATCTAGTAGTGCTACGATAGGTATTTTACAAGAATTATATACTACAGGATCAATTCCTCTAATTGGAGCAGTAGCTATTGTATTTGGAGATAATATTGGAACAACAGTTACTGCAATATTTGCTTCTATCGGAGGAAGTATTGCAGCAAAACGTACTGCCTTAGCTCATGTATTATTTAATGTTATTGGTAGTATTGTATTTATGCTTTTAATAGTTCCTTATACAACATTTGTTCAAATGTTAGAGGATAGATTTATTGATGTAGCTAATCCTAACAATCTTAAATTAACAATAAGTTTTGCACATATGGGATTTAATATACTTAATACTCTTGTTTTCTTTTTCCTAATTAAACAATTAGTATGGATGGTTACAAAATTAATTAAGGGTGATGATAGCCTTATTGAAGTTGATGTTGATTCTCTTCAGGAAGACTTAATAGAAGAATCACCTGTATTAGCTTTAGAAAGCGCTAAACTAGTAGTTTTGAATATGGGTAAAATAACAAAACAAATGTTTGAGGGTGTAATTGAATACTCTTTCGCCAATAAAAAAAGAGTTTTAGAGAATGGTATACAAATAGAGGAAATGTTGGACACTATTGATAAAAAAGTTCATGATTATTTAGTGAAAATTGCACAATTTGGATTAGATGAAGATGCTTCTCAAATTCAAGCATCTTATGTTGATACAATTCGTGATTTTGAGCGTATAGGAGATCATTGTACGAACATATTTGAATTTTTCGAACATCGTTACGATAGTAAAATTGAATTAAGTGGAAGTGCTAAAAAGGAGCTTACTGTTTTGTATGATGTTGTTTTAGAAACGATTATTTATACACTTGAGGCATTTGAAAATCAGGATATAGAGATTGCAAAAAAGGTAATGCAAAAAGAAGATATAATAGATCGCTTGGTAATTAAGAATCGTAAACGACATATTATGAGACTTAATGATCGCGATTCTATTGAGACAATTGATGGATTCTACGTCGATATATTATCAAACATTGAACGTATTGGCGATCATTGTAATAATATTGTTATAAATATCATTCAAGAAAGATATTATAATGAAGAATTAGATTATGAATATTAAGCATTTGAGGTGATAGCGTGGCTAAAATTCTTATTATTGAAGATGAAAAATCAATTCAAAGATTAATTGAATATGATTTAAAGCAATTAGGATATGATGTTGATAGTGCTTTTGATGGATATGAAGGATATAAAAAAGCATCAAAGACATTTTATGATGCAATCTTATTGGATTTAATGCTTCCTAGTATGAATGGTATGGACATTTGCAAGAAGCTTAGAACCGAAGGAAATATCTCATATATCATAATGCTAACAGCTGTAGATGACGAGTATAGCAAGATTCAAGGATTTGATTTAGGTGCTGATGATTATATTACAAAACCATTTTCTCCTCGTGAGCTAGCAGCTAGGCTAAAAGCAGGATTACGAAGACAAGCATCTTCTACAAAAAAAGATGTACTTCAATATTATGATATAAAGATTATTAGAAGTAGTTACGAAGTATATAAAGCGGATATCAGGATAAAATTAACTTTGAAAGAATTTGAATTATTAACTTATCTAGTTGTTAACAAAGGACAAGCTTTATCTAGAAATCAATTACTTACTAATCTATGGGGATTTAGTTATGATGGAGATTCAAGGGTTGTGGATGTACATATTTACAATTTGAGAGATAAACTTGATCCAAAAGCTGATTACCTTAAAACAGTGAGAGGTATTGGATATAAACTAATATAAGACAAGAGGAATCTTGTCTTTTTTAATTGGATTGAAATATCTTAACAAAATCTTAACATATCCAAAATCATAGATTTATAATTTTTTATTATAATTGAATTACAAATATAAAAAAGGAGGAAATGGTATGAAAAAGATTATGATATTAAGCACTATATTAGTGATTGGATTTGGATTGACATCTTGCGGAGGTACAAGTGAAAATGAATTTGATACTTCCAAAACAATAACAGTATATACAAGAGATACATCTAGTGGTACACGAGCAGGTTTTATGAGCGGAATAGATTTTAAAGAAGCAGCTGAGGATAATAGTGTATTAGTAGATGGATTCGTTACAAAAGATAATACTGGGATTTTAACTGCTATGATTACTGATGAATACGGAATTGGATATATCTCATTAGCTAGTTTGAATAACACAGTAAAGGGACTGCTTTTTGAAGGAGTTGAGCCAAACATAGTAAATGTTATGAATAATACTTATGAGTTAAAGAGACCATTTAATTATGTATTAAGAGCAGATGGTGATTTTGATTCTGATGAAGAAGAACAAATAGCAAAAGCGTTTATTGCTTTTATAGGAACCATAGATGGAGCAGACATTATTGCCGATAAGGGAGCGATTCCACTTGATTCAACAGAGACTTGGGATGATATAAAAGCAAATCATTCCATTTGTTCGGGAGATAATAGCTCAGTCACAATCAAATTTGGTGGATCTGATTCTATTGAAAAAATAGCAAAAGCATTAACAGAAGCGTTTGTACCTAAATGTGGAGATTTTGTTCCTGAGCATGATCATACTGGATCATCTGATGGATTTAAGAGAACGCAAGGATCTGAAAAAGATGGAGATAGTGCAAAACATATAGGATTTGCATCAAGACCTTTTAAGGACACTGAACAAGGGCAAGATGGAACACAAGGGCAATTAGCTTGGGATGCAATTGTAGCTATTGTTCATTTAAATAACCATTTAAATGATGTTACTGCTGAGGATTTAAAAAATATTTTTTCAGGAACATATTCCAAATGGGAAGATATTACTGAATAATCTAAGAAATTAACTTACTTATTTAAGGAGCTGGAGATATGAACAGTATAAAACATAAAGGTGATTCAATTATATTGACACAAAAAAAGAACAAAAAAGAGATAATTGATTCTGTTGTTAGATTATTATTTTTAATAACAACTATATTGTCAGCATCCTTTATTATTTTGATTATTATTTTTATCTCAATTAAAGGAATTGTTCCTTTTGTAACAGATAATAATGGAATTGGAAGAGTAGATATTATTACATTTTTAACAGGAAGAGTTTGGTTAACTGGAACTGCTTTCCAATCAAATTTGTATAGCGTTGGATTTATAATTATTAACACCTTATATATTGCATTTTTAGCTTTGATGATATCAATGCCTATAGGGGTTTTAACTGCTTTGTTTATAGCTAAAGTGGCTCCAAAGAAGATAGCTGAATTTTTAAGAACTGTAGTAGAACTATTAGCATCAATCCCCTCTATCGTTTATGGTCTATTTGGAAGTGGAGTCATTTTAGTGTTTGTATATAATTTAGCAGAAGCTTTTAATATTCAATCTAAAGGAGGCAACTCTGTTATGGCTACTGTGCTAGTTTTGGCACTAATGACCCTTCCAACAATCACAGCAATTTCAGAGGTTTCTATTAGAAGTGTTGGAAAAGATATAGAATTAGGATCCCTAGCATTGGGAGCTACAAAAACTCAGACTAATTTTAAAGTAATTTTAACTTCAGCTAAATCAGGGATTTTTGCCTCTGCTATTTTAGGTATAGGTAGAGCACTTGGAGAGGCAACAGCTGTTTCCTTGGTAGCTGGTAATGCAAAAAGTGGGCCATCATTAGGGATTTTTGATATTACTAGTACATTAACATCAACGATGCTTGAAGGGCTAAAAGAAACTACTGGAATTGATTATGATATAAGATTTAGTGTAGGAATTATTTTGATGATAGTAATCTTAATCACTAATCTAATATTGAATTTTATTAAAAGGAAAGTAGGTAATGTTGATGTCAAATAAACAAAAAATTATAGATATATTTCAACAAGCATTAACATATCTTGCAGCATCTGTGGGTGCAATAACATTATTTATGATAATTTTCTTTGTATTTAGTAATGGTTATAAATTATTAGATTTTGGCTTGCTTGTAAATGATTATCATGCAAAGTTTTATAACGGAGGGATAGAAGATGAAATTTCGTATTCTAATACTATCCGTCCTAATAATTTAGATGATGAAGTTTTTTATTCACAAAAATGGGGAATTGGACTTAAAGACGATAATGATAGAGAAGGAAACCCAATTATTATTGTTGATTTTATAGCTGACGACTCACCTTTAAAAAATATATATGATAAAAATAACGAAGAATACGAGCCGCTATTATTAGAAACGGGACATTTATTATCAAAAATTTCCTTTTACGATAAACAAACAGCTTTAACAAAATATGGCGCAGAATATATGATTGAAGCACTGAATAGTTCTGATACTTTTAGGGAAATAGTTTATTCTTCTCTCGGTGGAGGTATTAGAGGATCAATTATTACAACATTTTATCTTATTGGTATGACAATGGCAATTGCCCTTCCAATAGGGATATTCACCGCAATATATCTTAACGAATTTGCCCCTAAAAATAAAATAACAAGTTTATTGAGAAGTCTCATTGAAACATTAACAGGAGTTCCATCAATCATATTTGGATTAATGGGATTGGCAGTATTTGTACCGCTTACGATTCAAATGACAGAAGCAACTAGCGCGAATATTATATCCGGGAGCTTAACTCTTGCAGTAATATTACTTCCTGTAATAATTAGATCTACAGAAGAATCTTTGAAAATTGTTCCAGATTCTTTTAGATCTGCCTCGTTAGCGTTAGGTGCAAATCATACTCAAACAACATTTAAAGTTGTATTACCTTCTGCTTTCCCTGGAATTATGACGGGAACATTACTAGCAGTCGGAAGAGTTATTGGAGAATCAGCTGCACTAATTTTTGCGATTGGTACCGCTGTTAAGGATGATATATCAATTTTTGGGAAATCAACTACGCTATCAGTACATATTTGGTCTCTAATGAAGGATGAACCAGCAAATATTGAGTTAGCAAGCACTATTGCAGTTATTATATTGATGATTGTTCTGTTATTAAATATTATTGTTAAGTTTATATCAAAGAAACTAATCAAAGATTTGTATTAAAGGAGAATATATATATGAAAAACATACTAAAAATTATGAATTTAAATTTGTATTACGATGAATTTCAAGCATTAAAAGATATTAATATAGATATCGAAAATAATAAGGTAACTGCTTTGATTGGACCTTCGGGGTGTGGCAAATCAACATTTTTAAAATGTCTAAATAGAATGAACGACTTAATAGAGATATGTAGTATTTTCGGTGAAATTGAATACAAAGAAGAAAATATTTATAAACCAAACTATGATGTTATTAATCTTAGAACAAAAGTAGGAATGGTATTTCAAAAACCTAATCCATTTCCAATGAGTATATTTGATAATGTTGCTTATGGTCCTAGATGTCAAGGAATTAAAGAGAAAAAAAGACTTGAAGAAATTGTAATATCATCTTTGAAGAGTGCAGCATTATATGAAGAGGTAAAAGATCGAATGAAAAAGAGTGCGTTAAGCTTATCAGGGGGACAACAACAAAGATTATGTATTGCTCGAGCAATTGCAATGGAACCAGAAGTCATATTAATGGATGAACCAACAAGTTCATTAGATCCCATCGCAACATTGCGAATTGAAGAATTAATCAATGAATTAAAGAAAAAATATACAATTATAATAGTTACTCATTCAATGCAACAAGCAGCTAGGATATCTGATAATACTGCATTCTTTTTAATGGGAGAGTTGATTGAATTCAATAAAACTGATAAAATATTTACGACACCACTACAACAAAAAACAGAAGACTATATTACTGGAAGATTTGGATAGGAGGATATGATATGTTACAAAATAGAAAACAATTTATTATTGATTTAGAGAATCTTAATAATAAAGTTATTAATATGGGTAAGGAAGTAATAATGTCTTATAAAAACACAGTAATTGCCTGTGAAGAAAATAATCTAGATCTAGCAAAAGACATTATGAAGCAAGATAAACTTATTAATGATATTGAAATTTCCATTAATGTTGATGCATACTTGTTAATTGCAAAACAATGTCCTGTAGCTAGTGATTTAAGAGGGATTATTACTGGCCTAAAAATATCTAATGATTTAGAAAGAATTGGGGATTATGCTGTTAATATTGCAAAATATATTTTAAAAACAAAACATGATAATTCTACATATATTGGTGCTATTATAAAATTAATAGATCACATAGTTAATATGTTAGAAGGAATTATGGAAGCCTTTAAAAATGAAAATATAGAATTAGCATTAGAAATAAGTGATTTAGACGAAGTATTAGATCACGAATACGAAAAAGAAGTAAAAAAAATATTTATGATAGGGAAAAAAACTACAGATATTGAAACTGAAGAAGCAATGAGAGCTTTATTAATACTTAAGCAAATTGAAAGAGCTGGAGATCACATAACAAATATTGCGGAAAATATTGTATATTTAGTTAATGGTAGACGAGTAGAGTTAAATTAGTTTATACATGATAAAAATAAATAGGTGGTGAGATAATGGATATTAAAAAGGATTATATTTATGTTATATTGGCGTATTTAATAGTAATTTTATATGTTATTTTTGTTAATGATACTATTATTACGATTATTTTGGTTGTTTTATTAATGGTATATCATTTCTTTACTTTTACAGGTATAAAAGAAAGATTCTTTAAAGATAAAGAAAACTCTATTACCTTATTACAACGTAAATTGGATAAATCAAAAATTGAAACAGAAAAAACTTATAGGAGATTTATTTCATTATCTACTACTCTTGGGAGTGGGGTAATTATGGTTAATGAGGAAGGTATTATTAATTTTGCTAATAAAGATATAAAGACATATTTTGAAATTGATTTTACTAATAAAGATTATAAAGCTTTAGTAGAAATAAAACCTTTGTATAAATTTATTAATCAAGGGTATTTATTAGAAAAAAGTCTGCGCGAACAAATTGAATATAATAGTCATTATTATGATTTAATAAATACTCCGTTTTTTGAAGATAATCTTTTTAAAGGAAATTTAATTATTGTTCATGATATTACCTTGCTAAAAACGGCTGAGAACTTTCAAAAACAGTTTACCGCTGATGTTTCACATGAGTTAAAGACTCCACTTGCTGCAATAAAGGGATTGTCTGAAATCTTAGAAAGAGATAAAGATATTAGTATTAAAGATAGAAAAGAGTTTATTTCTTTAATAAATAAAGAATCATCTAGAATGGAAACAATTTTAAATGATTTATTGATTATATCTAAAATGGATCGGTTAGATTATGAATTAAAACTTAATAAAATTGATATTAAAGATATAATTGATGAATCAGCAAGAGCATTAAAAAGAGATTTCGAACAAAAAAGTTTGAAATTAAAAACTAATATACAGTCGTGTATTATGCAATTGGACAAGAATAAATTTGGGCAAGTAATGCTAAACATAGTTAAGAATGCGATTAATTATACTGATAAGGGAATGATTGAAATAGAGGGATTCATTGACAAAGATAGGTACTTGATATCAATCAAAGACACCGGAATTGGTATTAAAAAAAGTGATTTGGAAAAGATATTTAGAAGATTTTATAGAGTCGATAATACAAGAAGTAGAGAAACAGGAGGAAGTGGATTAGGGTTAAGTATTTCAAAAAATGTTATAATAAGACATGATGGGGAAATATCGGTTGAATCTAAAATAAATAACGGAACTACATTTTTTATTAGTTTGCCAATAAAAAGATAAAAGACCTCTTTTATCTTTTTTCTTGCATAGATAATAAACATAATATATAATAATGTAGCATTTAATATTTAATCTACGATATTATTGTGATATAATATCTAATAGTTTGGTGATTATATGAAAAAAGCAATTATTAAATTTAAAATAAAATCGTTAGATTCTACGGTTAGTTTTACAGTTAATGGTGAATTTGATAAAAACAATATTAGGTTTACAGATAATAATCTAAGCGATCATAGCGTTGTATTAAAAGATAACACCGTTGAATACTATAAAAAAGGTTTAACAGATATGAAATTTGTGTTTGATATAATGAATACAACTAAAGGTACATACGTAGTAGACAATAATACCTTTGTATTTACCATCGTAACAACAAAATTAGAAAACACTAGTAATAGGCTTATTGTTGAATATAATCTAATTCAAGATAATGAAGTAGTTAATGAAAGTTTACTTGATATTAAGTATTCTATTGCTAAGGAGGAGTAAATATGCAAAGTATAAAAGAGCAATCACTAATTGATTCGGCAGAAAGAGTTTTAAGAAAGAAAAAAACACCATTAAACCTATATCAGTTATTTGATGTTGTTTGTGCTGAAAAGGAATATGGCGATAAAGAAAAAACTAAACTAATTACGCAGTTTTATACTGATTTAATTACTTCTGCTAAATTTGTTTATACTGGGGATAACACTTGGGACCTTAAAGAATTTCAAAAAAATGATTTAAGAGAAAAAGATGGTTCGTTTTATAAAGAGTATACTGTAATCCCAGATGATGGAGAAGCAGAAATCAAAGAAGTAAAAGTAAAAACAAAACAAAAGAAAAGAAAAAAAGTAAAAGCAAAAGTAAAAGAAGTAGAAATCAAAGAGGTAAAAGCAAAAGTAAAAGAAGTAGAAATCAAAGAGGTAAAAGCAAAAGTAAAAGAAGAAAAAATTGAAGAAAAAATTGAAGGAAAAATTGAAGAAAAAGTTGAAGAAAAAATTGAAGGAAAAAAGATTCCTCAAAAAGTTGCTCCTGAAGAAAAAGTTACAGAGTACGAAGAAGTATTTGAAGAATTTGAAGATGAATTTGATGAAGATAAATATAATGAGTATATGGATACTTACGAAGGTAAGTATGATGAAAAATAAAATTGTTATTGAATTATAATTTATCATTTGATATAATTTTCATGGGCACTAAAGAATTAAAAGTCCTCCTGTCTGGGAGGACTTTTTTTATTTTATAAAGAGGTGATTATTTTGAAACAAACAAAATACATATTCATTACTGGAGGAGTGGTTTCTAGTCTTGGAAAGGGCATTACTGCTTCTTCTTTAGGACGTTTATTGAAAAATAGAGGGTTAAAAGTATTCATGCAAAAATTTGATCCCTATATTAATGTTGATCCAGGAACAATGTCACCATATCAACATGGTGAAGTTTTTGTAACCGATGATGGGGCAGAAACCGATTTAGATTTGGGACATTATGAAAGATTTATTGACGAAAATCTTAGTAAAGCTAGCAATATAACTACCGGAAGAGTATATGCAAGTGTAATCGAGAAAGAACGTAAGGGTGAGTATTTAGGGGCAACTATTCAAGTTATTCCACACATTACTAATGAGATTAAAGATAAACTTACTCAAGCGGCACGTGAATCAAAAGCTGATATTGTTATAACCGAGATTGGAGGAACAGTTGGTGATATTGAATCATTACCTTTTTTGGAAGCAATTAGGCAATATCGTAGAGATGTTGGGTATAAAAATACTATATATATCCACAATACTCTTGTACCATATTTGAGTGCAGCTAATGAATTGAAAACAAAACCAACTCAACATAGTGTAAAAGAATTGCGTAGTTTAGGAATAACGCCAGACATTATTGTTCTTCGTACTACGCATGCTATTACTAATTCAATGAGGGAAAAGATTGCGCTATTTTGTGATGTGAAAAAAGAAGCTGTTATAGAGGCAAGAGATTGTGATATTTTATACGAGGTGGCATTAAAACTTAGAGAACAAAATCTAGATGATTTAGTTTGTAATCATTTTGGATTAAAGACAAAGGAATGTGATTTAACAGAATGGATTGAACTAGTAAATAGAGTAAAAGCCTTAAATAAGGAAGTTACAATTGCTTTAGTTGGTAAATATGTTTCTCTTCAAGATGCATATTTGAGTGTTAGTGAAGCATTAAACCATGCTGGATATTTTCATTATGCAAAAATTAATATTAAATGGATTAACGCTGGTGAATTAATTGAAGGAAATATTGATGACTATTTAGGAGATGTAGATGGTATTATTGTACCAGGAGGATTTGGCAAAAGAGCTATAGAAGGTAAAATTAAAGCCATTACTTTTGCTAGAGAAAATAATGTTCCATTTTTAGGATTATGTTTAGGAATGCAGCTAGCTACAATAGAATACGCAAGAAATGTGTGTAACATGAAAGACGCAAATTCAACTGAAATGGATCCAAAAACAAAATATCCAATTATCGATTATTTACCTGAGCAATATGAGGGTATTGATATGGGTGGAACCTTAAGATTGGGGTTATATAATTGCAATATCAAAGAAAATACATTGGCTTATAAAGCTTATGGAAAAAAAGAGATAAGAGAAAGACATCGTCATAGATATGAATTTAGAAATGAATTTAAAGATATTTTAGAAAAATGCGGATTAGTTTTTTCAGGAATAAATCTTGAAAATAATTTAGTGGAAATGATTGAAATAAAGGATCATAAATTTTTTATTGCAACACAATTTCATCCTGAGTTTTTATCAAGGCCTCAAAGAGCACATCCACTTTTCAGAGAATTTATTTCAGCTATATTAAATAAATAAAACACCAGTTATGGTGTTTTTATTTTACTTTTATAAATACATTAATATTATCGAATCTACAAATCGAAAAAGTAAAGTGACAAATTCAATAACTTTAGTCACAAAATATTTAAATGTAATTGGCACTACATAGCCATAATATCTTTGTTATTACTGATTGTGTTTCTCTTTTTTAATAGGCTTTATTATGATATAATTTAATATGTATAATTGTATTTTATTTAATAAAGGAGGAATAAGATGTTAGGAAGAAATCTAATAAAGAAAGTATTGGATGCTGCTTTAACAACTAATGCAGATTTTGCAGAAGTGTATATTGAAGACAAGTTTCAAACTGATGCAACAATGTTATCGAGTAAAGTTGAAAAAGTAGATAATTCAAAAGTATTTGGAATTGGGGTTAGAGTTGCTAGAGGATATCATACTGTTTATGGATATACCAATAGTCCAAAGGAAGAAGATTTAGTTAAACTAGCAAGTGATTTAGCCCAATCATTTTCTGGAGAAACAAGAAATATTTCATTTGAATTAGGAGAAATGAAAGTCGGAAATGCTCATACTATTAAGATATTACCATCAGAAGTTTCAATTGATGAAAAAGTTGATTTGTTACGTAGAGCAGATAAAGCGGCTAGAGAGTATGATAAAGAGATAACGCAAGTTATGATTAGATATTCTGATTATGTTCAAAAAATTTGGCTAGCAAATAGTGAGGGTACTTATGTTCATGACACAAGAGTAAGAACAAGAATTGCTATTAATGCTGTTGGAGCTAATGAAAAAACAAAACAATCAGGGTTCAATGGTCCTGGTGGACATTATGGTTTCGAATTTTATTCAGATATTATCAATGTTGAAGATGTAGCCAAGGAAGCAGCACGTGTTGCTATTACAATGTTACATGCTGATGAATGTCCTAGTGGTAAGATGCCTGTTGTTATTGATAATGGATTTGGTGGAGTTATTTTCCATGAAGCTTGTGGGCATAGTTTAGAAGCAACAAGTGTCGCTAAAGGGGCAAGCGTATTTGTAGGCAAAAAAGGTGAAGTTATTGCTAATAAATTAGTTACCGCAATTGATGATGGAACAATAGCTAATGCTTGGGGAAGCGCTACATATGATGATGAAGGTAACCTTCAAAAACGTCGTGTATTGATTAAAGATGGTGTTTTAAATAGCTATATGATTGATAAATTAAATGCCAAAAGAATGAACGATGAATGTACTCACTCTGGCCGCAGAGAATCATATCGATTTGCACCTACTTCAAGAATGACAAATACTTTTATAGATAATGGTGAATCTACTTTTGAGGAAATAATCGCTGCTACTAAGTATGGATTATATGCTAAAAAAATGGGCGGAGGAAGTGTTCAACCTGCAACTGGTGATTTTAACTTCGCTGTTGGAGAAGGATATATGATTAGAGATGGTAAAATCGCAGAACCCGTTAGAGGTGCTACTTTAGTTGGAACTGGAGCTGAAGTATTAATGAAAGTAGATATGATTGGAAACAATTTACTTACTGCTCAAGGAATGTGCGGTAGTTCTTCAGGAAGTATTCCTACTGATGTAGGGCAACCAACAATAAGAATTTCAGAAATAACTGTTGGTGGAACAAAGGGGGCAAACTAATGAATTTTGATCTATTATTTGAAAAAGCAAAAGCTAAAGGAATTGAAGATATTCAAGTTTATTTTGTTAATGATAGTGAATTTGATATTGAAGTATTTGCTGGAGAATTAGAAAAATATACTATTGCCTCAACTCAAAAATTATCTATTAAAGGGATTTACAATTCAAAAATGGGTACAGTTTCAACAGAAATAATATCTGATGATATGATTGATTTTATCATAAACAGTATTATTGCTTCAGCAGAAGCTGTTGATTCTTTAGACGAAGTATTTATTTATGAAGGAGATAAAAAGTATCAAGAAGTATCAGGACTATACGACACTAGTCTTGAAAATGTTAGCGCAAAAGATAAAATTAAGAATACTTTAGAGTTAGAGAAAAAAGTAATGGCTAATGACAAAAGAATTCGTATGGTGCAAGCATTTTATGGTGAAGGAAGTAAAAGTGTTTTACTTCAAAATTCAAAAGGCTTAAAACTTAATAAACTTGTTAATAATGGTTTATGCGGAGTTTACGTTATTGCTAGCGATGGGAAAGACCAAAGAACCGCAATTGAATATGAACAATCTAATGATTATAATGATTTTAATTTTGAAGAAATAGCTAAAAAAGGTGCAGAAAGAGCTGTAGCATTACTCGGTGCACAACCTTGTGATTCGGGAGAATATGAAATTTTATTAACAAATAACGCTAGTTCAAGTTTACTTGCACCACATATGGGAATGTTTTCGGCAGAAATGGTTCAAAGAGATGTTTCGTTATTAAAAGGAAAAATCGGTGAAGCTATTAGTAGCAATCTTATTACTATTGTTGACGATCCTTTTATGAAAAAATCTACTAAATCTGGAGCCTTTGATGATGAAGGTGTTGCCACTTCATATAAGGAATTAGTAAAAGATGGAGTTCTTACTGGATACTTACATAACCTTAAAACTGCAAAAAAAGATAATGTTAAATCAACAGGTAATGGATTCTTAAGAGGAATTATTCCTACTAACTTCTATATTAAACCTGGAGAGTTGTCTTATGATGATACTGTTAAATCAATGAAAAAAGGATTAATTATTACTGATCTTGCGGGAACACACGCTGGAACTAATTCTATAAGTGGTGATTTTAGTTTACAAGCATCTGGATTCTTAGTTGAAAATGGAAATATTATTAGACCTGTTGCTTTAATTACAGTTGCTGGTAATTATCTAACAATGTTAAAAGATGTTACAGGTGTATGTGACGATTTAAAATTTAATTTTGGATATATCGGTAGTCCTGCTTTAAAAATTAAATCATTAATGGTTTCAGGAAAATAAACACTGCGATTGCAGTGTTTTTTTGTAACCACTTACATTTGTAAAATAAGGCTCATTAGTTTACTTTTAAAAACTATTAATGTATAATAAAAATGATTTTATTAAAAATTTAGGAGGAATAAAAATGGGACTTGTACCTGCAAAAGAAATGCTTATTAAAGCGAGAAAAGAAGGATATGCCATTGGACATTTTAATATTAACAATATGGAATGGATTAAAGCTGTATTAGTAGCAGCTGAAGAATCAAACTCACCTGTAATTTTAGGTGTTTCTGAGGGAGCAGCTAAATATATGATGGGTTATAAAAACGTTGTAAATATGGTTGAAGGAATTATGGAGTATTTAAATATTACTGTTCCAGTTGCTCTTCATTTAGATCACGGTAGTTATGAAGGAGCTAAAGCTTGTATAGAAGCTGGATTTAGTAGTGTAATGTTTGACGGTTCACATTACGATATTGATGAGAATATTCAAAAAACTAAGGATATTGTTAGATTTGCTAATGAAAGAGGAATTAGTGTTGAAGCTGAAGTGGGAGCTATTGGTGGAGAAGAAGATGGTGTGCTTGGTGGTGGAGAAGTTGCTGATCCTGAAGAATGCAAAATGATTGCTGATTTAGGTGTTGCTATGCTTGCTGCTGGTATTGGAAATATTCATGGTAAATATCCAGATAATTGGCAAGGATTAAGACTTGATGTTTTAAAACAAATACAAGATATTACAGGAAATATGCCATTAGTTTTACATGGTGGAACAGGGATTCCTGACGAAATGGTTAGAGAAGCTATAAATCTTGGAGTATCTAAAATTAATGTAAATACAGAGTGTCAATTAGTATTTTGTGCTGCTACAAGAAAATATATTGAAGCAGGAAAAGACTTACAAGGCAAAGGATTTGATCCTAGAAAATTACTTGCTGATGGTACTCAAGCAATAGTTGATATTGTTAATGAAAAAATTGCTTTATTTGGATCAAAGGATAAAGCTTAAAGGGTGATTTTATGGTTGAATGGATTTATGCCAATCCAATATTTGCTGCTTTTTTAGGAACACTTTTTACTTATTCTGTAACCGCTTTAGGTGCAGGACTTGTGTTTCCTTTTAAGAATGTATCAAAAAAGTTATTTAATGGTATGCTTGGATTTAGTGCAGGGGTTATGATTGCTGCTTCATTTTGGAGTTTACTAAGTCCTAGTATATCTTTATCTGAAGAACTTGGATTTATTCCATGGGTACCAGCTGTTATTGGATTTTTATTAGGAGGGTTATTTTTATTGCTTGTTGATAAATTTTTACCACATATGCATGTAATGTCTAAACATGAAGAGGGAATTAAATCTTCTTGGCGTAGAAGTACATTATTAGTTTTAGCTATTACTCTTCATAATATACCTGAAGGGTTGGCTGTTGGTGTGGCGTTCGGATATGCAGCTGTAGCTTTTGATTCTAGTATTGCTGCAACAGCAGCGATTGGTGGAGCAATTGCTTTAGCTATTGGGATTGGACTTCAAAACTTTCCTGAAGGAGCTGCCGTTAGTGTACCTTTAAGAAGAGAAGGAATGAGCAGTAAAAAAGCATTTATGATTGGACAATTAAGTGGAATTGTAGAACCTATTGCTGGTGTAATAGGTGCATTATTAGCCTTATCAATGAGAAATTCTTTACCATATGCATTAAGCTTCGCAGCGGGAGCTATGATTTATGTGGTTATTGAAGAATTAATTCCTGAATCGCAGATGATGGAAACAACTAAAATAGCTACAATTGGAGCTATGATTGGATTTGCTGTCATGATGACACTGGATGTTGCTCTTGGATAATTTAATATATAGAGATTTCGCTGCCTGGAAATTAGAAAATCACGATGTAATTGAAACTTTTCATAAAAATGAATCAGCTATTTATGAACGATTAAATCCTATTTATTCAGTTTTAAATCATATATACGATATATTAGTTGAAGAAAAACAACTAGATGAAGATTTAGATACAATCTTTATAACTGGGTTTAACTATTTAAATTCTCAATTTGAAATTATTAAAATCTATTTTGAAACATTATTCCAATCACAATGTGATGATTTTAATAATTATAGTGAGATGGTTCTATATTTATTATATATTTACGATATTAGAACAGATATGGAAAATAATAATATTAATTCTGATATTATTGAGTTGAATGAATTAGAAACTTGTATTGAAAATATGATAATGGAACGTGGAAATGATTTTGATTATATTAAGGACAAAATAAATGAAACATTGAAGCTCGTTTTTGGCAAAATGAATTATGAATTTGTTAGTATTGTTGACATCTTCGTAGAAATTGCTGAAAATTTAGGAATATTTATTTACGAGGATAACGAATTAATTATTGGAAAAGACATATAAAAAGCACCTCCAGACTATAATAAGTTTGGTGGTGCTTTTTATATGTTATATTTTGTAGTTTATTTT
>JAUVLT010000014.1 GCA_030600605.1 Mycoplasmatota bacterium | reverse complement strand
AAGAGGAAGAAAGAATTATTCTTGGAACTTGTGCTACTAAAGAAGCATTAAAACTATAATGGGAAAATTAAACGATATTGAGTTACTAAAAAATATACCAAGTGAAATAACAATGCTTTTCACTAAAGAACTAGCTAATTACCTAGTAATATACGATGGGAAAATAGTCTTTACAAAATTAGAGAAGAATTTAAAAAAACTAACAATTAGTAATATTAAAGAGGCAACAATTAGTAATAATAAGCTTTTTGAGCAATACCCTGCATTAACTGATTTAAAATCAGTTAATAATGGACTTTTTATTGAGGCCCCAAGAAATTATAGTGAAGATTCAACATTACATATTTTCTATGTTCAAGAGGATAAAGATTTAGATATTAATACCTTAATCATTCTAAATCAAAACGCTGAATTTAATTATTTTGAGTATTTATATAATAAATCACAAACACATATTAACTTTGTATCAAATTCAATTGTTAAAGAAAATGCTAGGTTAAAGTATGTTGGGATTTCTAATTTTAATGAAAAGGCAAATGCTTGTGTTACAAGAAACAGCTATATATCAAGATATGGCAAAAGCCTTTATAGTATCGCAGAAATAAATGATGCAAATATTGAGTCTAACACAAATATCTTTTTAAATGATAAATATGCTAGTGCAACGTCTAAAGTAGTAGCAATTACGTCAAATAATCAGAAGGCAAAATTCAGACAATTATTAGAACATAACTCACCCGATACAGAAGGATTTATTGAAAACTATGGAGTTGCCAATAACCAAAGTTCATTAATGTTTGAAGGTGTTGGGAAGATTAATAAAAACATGAAAAGAAGCGTGGCTAGACAGCAAAATAAAGGAATAGTTTTAGGGGAATTTGCTAGACTAGATGCTAATCCATTACTTTTAATTGATGAGTATGATGTTGAAGCAGCACATGGAGCAGCTATTGGAAAAATAGATGAAGAACAGTTATACTATTTAATGAGTAGAGGATTAACTTTAAAAAATGCTGAAAGATTAATTATATCAGGGTTTTTAAGCCCAGTAATAGAAATGTTAACAACAGAAAAATTAATTGAGAATTTTGTTTCAATAGTTGAAAGAAAAACATTGTAGGTGATAATATGGATCCATATATTCTAAAGAAAGACTTTCCAATCTTAGATGATAAGACACTTATTTATCTTGATACCGCAGCTTCAAGTTTGAAACCAAAACAAGTTATTAATAAACTTGAGGAATACTATGAAAAATATAGTACTAATGTTCATCGAGGAGTATATAACTTAAGTTATGTTGCGACTGAAATGTATGAACAATCAAGAAGAAAAGCTTGTGAATTTATTAATGCTGATTTTGATGAGATTGTTTTTACAAGAGGAGCAAGTAGTGCTTTAAATATTGTTGCTTCTAGTTATGGATTGAATAATTTGACAAGTGATGATGAAATTATTGTGAGTGAGTTAGAACATCATTCACAAGTCTTGCCTTGGCAAAATGTTAGTAATATTACAAAAGCAAAACTTGTTTATGTTCCTCTTAATAAAGAAGGAAGAATTACAATTGAAAACTTTAAGAAAGTTTTAAATAATAAGACAAAGGTAGTGGCCTTGAATTATGTATCGAATGTCATGGGGTATGTAACGCCTATTAAGGAAATAATAAAATTGTCTCACAATGTAGGCGCAATTGTTTGTGTTGATGCAGCTCAAGCTGCACCACACAAAAAAATTGATGTTAAGGATATAGATTGTGATTTTTTAGCTTTTTCTGGGCATAAGATGCTAGGACCAACAGGAATTGGAGTATTATTTGGGAAAAAAGAATTGCTGAAAGAAATGCCACCAATAGAGTTTGGTGGAGATATGAATGACAATGTTAATTTGTATGATGCAACCTGGAAAGATTCACCATACAAATTTGAAGCTGGTACTCCACCAATTGCTGGAGCAATTGGTCTAGGAGCAGCAATGGATTATATAAACGATATTGG
This sequence comes from Mycoplasmatota bacterium, assembly GCA_030600605.1. Lineage (GTDB taxonomy): Bacteria > Bacillota_I > Bacilli_A > Izemoplasmatales > Izemoplasmataceae > JAFGXW01. The sequence goes on along the minus strand of JAUVLT010000014.1, from coordinate 31,283 downwards.
AATAGAAAATATTGCTATTCACGAAAAGAAATTAAAAGATTATACAGTAAGTAAATTATTAGAAATCGAAGATGTTGTTATCTATAATAAAGACGCAGAAACAGGGATAATATCATTTAACATTAATAGTGTTCATCCGCATGACGCAGTAACTTTTTTTGATGGTGATAATATTTGCATGCGTGCTGGACATCACTGTGCTCAGCTAATTATTAAGTGGCTTAAAGTTGTTGCTACATTACGTGTATCGTTTTATTTATATAATACAATTGAAGATTGTGATAGATTTATTGAATCAGTAAAAAATGCTAGAGACTTTTTTAAAAGTGCTGGGTTTTAGGAGGACAAGATGAATGATTTAGAATTATTATATCGACAAGTAATTATGGAACATTATAAAAATCCTCGAAATAAAGGACTTTTAGACGATCCTACATATAAAGCTGTGAGAATAAAAAATCCTTCTTGTGGTGATGATATTACTGTTCAAACTAAAGTTGAAAATGGAGTAATAAAAGATATTAGATATGACGGAACTGGATGTAGTATTTGCTGCAGTAGTGCAAGTGTTATGAGTGAAACGTTAATAGGAAAATTAAAAGAAGACGCAATGACTATTACAGAAACTTATTTAAATATGTTAACAAATAAAGAATTTGATACTAATGTTGATTTAGAAGAAGCAATAGTTTATCGAGGAGTTAATAAGTTTCCGGCCAGAATCAAATGTGCTTCTATTGCTTGGAAAGCATTTGAAGGAACTATTGAAGAAAGTGAGTGATCTCTTATGAGTTACAAAGTTAAAGATGAAATAAAAAGCATAATTGGGGATTACAAATATGGATTTAAAACAAATATTGAAAGTGTTTTAGATACAGGTAAGGGAATAAATGAAGAAGTTGTTAAAAAAATATCAAAAATAAAAGGTGAACCATTGTGGATGACAGATTTTAGAATAAAGAGTTATCATCGATTTATAGATAGACCCAATCCAACATGGGGACCTGATTTATCAAGCATTGATTTTGATCAAATAACATATTATATAAAGCCATCAGAGAAAACTGAAACTAGTTGGGAAGAAGTTCCTAGTGAAATAAAAGAAACATTTGAAAAATTAGGAATACCTGAAGCTGAACAGAAGTTCCTAGCTGGAGTATCAACACAGTTTGATAGTGAAGTAGTGTACCACTCTACGCTTAAAGAACTAGAAGAATTAGGTGTTATTTTTACTGATACAGATACCGCCTTAAAAAAATATCCAGAATTGTTTAAAGAATATTTTTCAAAAATTGTTTCTTATACTGATAACAAATATGCTGCTTTAAATAGCGCTGTATGGAGTGGTGGATCATTTATATATGTACCTAAAGGTGTTACCGTTAAGAAACCACTTCAGTCATATTTTAGAATCAACAGTGAACAAATGGGACAGTTTGAAAGAACATTAATAATCGTTGATGAAGGAGCAAGTCTTAATTATGTTGAAGGATGTACAGCTCCTATTTATACTAAAGCAAGTTTGCATGTTGCGATTGTCGAAATCTTTGTTAAAAAAGGTGGACATTGTCGATATTCAACAGTTCAGAATTGGGCGAATAATATCATTAATCTAGTAACAAAAAGAGCATTGGTTGAAGAGGATGCTCATATGGAATGGATTGATGGAAATATTGGAAGTAAAATAAATATGAAATATCCTGCCTGTATTTTAAAGGGAGATCGCGCAAAAGGAACAACAATTTCGATAGCCTTTGCTGGTGAAGGAATGATTCAAGATACAGGAGCTAAAATGATTCATATTGGTAAAAATACGACTTCAAAAATAATTAGTAAATCAATAAGTGCTCGCGGAGGAAAAGTAAATTATCGTGGATTGATTAGACATGATAAGAAAGCGATTGGCGCTAAGAGTAATGTTGAATGTGATACTATTATTATGGATGATATTTCAGAATCTGATACTTTGCCTTATAATATTGTTAAGAATAATCAAGCTCAAGTTCAACATGAAGCTACTGTTTCAAAAGTAAGTGAAGAACAGTTGTTCTATTTAATGAGTAGAGGTCTTACAAAAGAACAAGCAACTGAGATGATTATTATGGGATTTATTGAACCGTTCGCAAAAGAATTGCCAATGGAATATGCTGTTGAGTTAAATCAGTTGATAAAGTTAGAAATGGAAGGTTCAATAGGATAAAAAAAATAAATGAACTTTTTATCAAAAAAAGTTCATTTTTATGTGAAATGTTGGAATATATGGCAGTTTGTTGTATAATATTTATCGAGATACATTTTTATGAATAGATAGAAAAATGTTAATAAAAAGGAGAAGTAATATGGAAAAATCAATTAATGCAATACGCTTTTTAGGTATGGATGCAATCAATAAAGCAAACAGTGGTCATCCTGGGATAGTTTTAGGGGCTGCACCAATGATTTACTCATTATATACAAAACATATGAGAGTAACTCCAAATAAATCATTATGGTTTAATAGAGATCGTTTTGTGCTTGCCGCAGGACATGCTTCAGGAATGTTATACCCATTGTTACATCTTAGTGGATTTAATATTTCTATGGAGGATTTAAAACAATTTAGACAGCTTAACTCACTGACTCCTGGTCATCCTGAATATCTTCACACTGATGGGATAGATACTACTAGTGGACCACTTGGACAAGGTATTGCAATGGCAGCTGGGATGGCAATTGCTGAAAGTTATTTAGCTGCTACTTTTAATAAAGAAAATTTTAATATTATTGATCATTATACATATGTAATTTGTGGTGATGGAGACCTTCAAGAAGGAGTGACTCAAGAGGCTATTAGCCTTGCTGGTCACTTAGAGTTAGAAAAGTTGATTGTTTTGTATGATTCAAATGATATTCAGTTAGATGGGCCACTCAAATGGGCTAATACTGAAAATGTAAAAATGAAATATGAATCAATGAACTGGGATTATCAGAGAGTTGAAGATGCAAATGACCTTGATGAATTAAATAAAGCGATTGAAAAAGCAAAACTTACTGATAAACCTTCGATTATTGAGGTGAAATCAATTATTGGGTATGGAAGTTCCCTGGCCGGACAAAGTGCAACGCACGGATCTCCAATTGGAAAAGAAGAAACTAATAATATGAGAAAAACTCTAAATTATAATTACGGCGAGTTCGAAGCTCCTGAAGAAGTTTATCAAGATTTCTTTGTGAATACTGTCCAAAGAGGTGAAACAGCTTTTAATGATTGGGAAAATTTATTTGAGGACTATAAAGTTAAATATCCTGAATTAGGTTCAAAACTTGAAAATATAATTAACGGAAAATTAGATATAAATTATGACAAAATATTACCAAAAGCAGCATTAGGAACTACTGAAGCAACTCGTGTTAGTGGTGGAAAAGTAATTACTAAACTATCTGAGAATACAATTGAATTAATAGGTGGTAGTGCTGATCTTACTAAATCAACAAAAGCTAAAGGAATAAATGGTGATTTCACTAAAGAAAATAGATTAGGTAGAAATATAAGCTTTGGTGTTAGAGAACATGCAATGGCAGCGATAGTAAATGGATTAACACTTCATCATTTAAGAGGCTTTAGCGGAGGATTCTTCGTATTTGCTGATTACATGAAACCAGCAGTTAGAATGGCTGCTATTATGAGTATTCCTTCACTTTATGTATTCACACATGATAGTGTAGCTGTTGGAGAAGACGGACCAACTCATGAACCTATCGAACAATTATCAATGTTTAGAACAACTCCAAATGTAAATGTTTTAAGACCATGTGATGCAAATGAAACAGCTTATAGTTTTAGATATGCACTTGAATCTAAAAAAACTCCAACAGTTATTGCTTTATCAAGACAAAACTTAGAAGTAAAAAAAGTAATAAATTATGAAGATTTTAAAAAAGGTGCTTATGTAATAAGTGATAAAGAAAACTTTGAAGGAATATTATTAGCCGCAGGTAGTGAGGTAGGACTAGCTTTAGATACTCAAGAACTGCTTGCAAAAGAAGGAATAAACGTAAGAGTTGTATCGATGCCTTCAATGGATATATTTAAATATATGCCGAAAGAATATCAAGAAGAAATATTGCCTAGTTCATGTACTAAACGTTTAGCCTTAGAAATGGGTAATCCAGATTTATGGTATAGATTTTCAAGTAATGTACATGGAATTGATCGTTTTGGAGTTAGTGCTCCGGGTTCTGAAGCAATTAAATTCTTTGGATTTACAAAAGAAAATATTAAAGACATTTATAAAAAACTATAGTAAAAAGGCAGTTGAACTGCCTTTTTTTGTGTTATAATAGGGATTAGGTGGTAATAATGAAAAGAAGAATTTCTATCTATCAAGAAAAAATGAATGAAGAAATTATTGATCTATTCAGTATGATTGGATCTAATTTTGAAGTTGAAAAATTTGAAAATGATATTTTAACAATTATAGATAAAGATTATTATAATCCTGAGCCAATTGATTTAGAATCCTTTAGAGATCTTATTATTCAAGATTTTGATAAAGATATTACCATGTTTATCGAACCTTATTTAGAAGAAGATTTTATATTAAAAGATAATATACATTGTTTTATTAATGATTTACCTTGTGGAATATACTATTTTGAGGATATCATTACTTACTCAGTTGTGAAAAACAAGGAACCACTTAAGAAAAAAATTTCTAATTATATTTCTAAACAAGTGAGTAATGAGGTATTATACACAGTTCGAAAATTTATTGAAAACAATATGAATTCTAGTTCTACTTCGAAAAAATTATTTATGCATCGAAACACTTTAAATTATCGGATTGATAATTTTATTGAATTAACTAAAATAAATGTTAAAACTTTTAAAGGAGCAAATGCTATTTATATGTTGTATAAGTTTTAAAACAATGATTTTGTGCAATTTGCACATATTAAAAAATCATTGTTTTTTGTATAATTATATTAGTGAAAAATATAAGGAGATGAAATAATGGCTACATTAAAATTTAAAGGGCTTGACAAAGTATATGATAATAACGTTCAAGCTGTATTTGATTTTACATTAAAAGTTGTAGATAAAGAATTTATCGTATTTGTTGGACCATCAGGTTGTGGTAAATCTACTACATTAAGAATGGTTGCTGGACTTGAAGAAATTACCGCTGGAGAGTTATATATTGATGATATGTTAGTAAATGATGTTGCACCTAAAGATAGAAATATCGCAATGGTATTTCAATCTTATGCATTATATCCTCATATGACTGTTTATGATAATATGGCATTTGGATTAAAACTTAGAAAAATGCCAAAACAAGAAATTGAAAAAAGAGTAAAAAACACAGCTGATGTTTTAGGATTAGTTCCTTATTTAGATCGTAAGCCTAAAGCATTGTCAGGTGGACAACGACAACGAGTAGCATTAGGACGAGCAATTGTAAGAGACGCAAAAGTGTTTTTGATGGATGAACCACTATCTAATTTAGACGCTAAATTACGTGTTCAAATGCGTGCTGAAATTATTAAACTTCATGAAAGATTAGGGACAACAACTATCTATGTAACACATGATCAAATTGAAGCAATGACAATGGCTTCAAGAATTGTTGTTATGAAAGATGGATATATTCAACAAGTAGGAGCTCCAAAAGATATTTATGATTATCCTAATAACTTGTTTGTTGGTGGATTTATTGGTACTCCTCCAATGAACTTTATAAATGGTAGAGTTGAAAAAGAATATTTTATTGGTGAAGGAATCAAAGTTTTAGTTCCAAAAGAGAAATTAGCCATCATAAAAGCTAATAATGCTTTTTCAAAAGATTTAATTTTAGGAATTAGACCTGAAGAAATTTATGATAATACGGAAATGAAAACAATACTAAAAGATTCAATTGTAAAATTTAAAGTAGATGTAGCTGAATTACTTGGTGCTGAGACATATATTCATACCGGACTTGGTGGAAATGATTTAATCGCAAAAGTAAATGCTCGTACAGATATTCATATTGGTGATAATATTGAACTTGCACTAGATATGAGTAAAGTTCATTTCTTTGATCTTGAAACAGAATTACGACTTAAATAAAATATATTTTAAGACAAACTTCGGTTTGTCTTTTTTTTGTTAATATTTACTTAATATTTTTCAATCAAAAATAATTGAAATATGCACAGATATCAGTACTATAATAGTAGGTGATACAATGTACTACATAAGAAGAGATGATTACGGAGTATTTATCAAAGATGAAGAAAAAGAATATCTTGTAAATACAGGAATTAAACAATACATAAACAACTTATGTATGAATAACCTTTCAACATTTGAAGGACGAAAAAAAGCTGTGAGTAATTTGCTCAAGCAAAAAAACAATATCCCTATCTACATTGATAACGAGATATTCTTATATCCAACAAAATCCTTAAGGGAATACGATATGTTGTTTATTAATTACTATGCGATTCTTTCGACTAAAAGAATTGATTCAAAGAATACTCTAATTATTTTTAAGAATCTAGAGGAATTGATTGTTAATATAAGTATTAGAAAGGTAATGAAACAACATAAAAGAATTGAATTAATTATTCATTATTTCAAAAATATTAATTAGTTTTAAAAAGAAAGGGTTTACATTTCTTTTAGTAATAGATTTTACATATGATATCTAGTATAATGTATGTGAAGAAACAAATAGGAGGCAAAAATATGGCAAAAAAAATAGTAAGTGATTTAAATGTTAATGGGAAGACTGTACTTATTAGAGTAGATTTCAATGTTCCTATGAAAGATTCAGTTATCACAGATGATAATAGAATTATTCAAGCTTTACCAACAATAAAATATGTAATTGAGAATAAGGCAAAAGTTGTTTTATTTTCTCATTTAGGACGTGTGAAAAAAGAAGAAGATAAAGCTGGTAAAAGTTTAGAACCAATCGCAAAAAAACTTGAAGAATATTTAGGACAAAAAGTTAAATTTATTCCCCATACTAGAGGAAAGATTTTAGAAGATGCTGTTAAAGCATTACTTCCAGGTGAAGTATTGATGTTTGAAAATACTCGCTTTGAAGATATTGATGGTAAGAAAGAATCTAAGAATGATCCTGAATTAGGGAAATATTGGGCATCACTTGGTGATTTATTTGTAAATGACGCATTTGGTACAGCCCATCGTAGTCATGCATCAAATGTTGGAATAGCTGCTAATATTGATGAAGTAGCTGCTGGATTCTTACTTGAAAAAGAAATTAATTTTATTGGTGGTGCAGTTGATAATCCTGACAGACCATTTATTGCAATTTTAGGTGGTGCAAAAGTAGGAGATAAAATTGGTGTTATTAAAAACTTACTTAAAAAAGCTGATAAGATATTAATTGGTGGTGGAATGAGTTATACTTTCATGAAATCACAAGGACTAGAGATAGGTACATCGATTTGTGAAAATGATAAACTTGATTTAGCTCAGGAATTAATAGATGAAGCAGCTGGTAAGTTAGTATTTCCTATCGATCTTAAAGTTACTAAAGAATTTAGTAATGAATCTGATGCTAGAATTGCTTCATTTGATGATGTTCAACCGGATGAAATGGGATTAGATATTGGGCCAAAAACTTTAGAAAATTATGCTGAAATTTTAAAAGACGCTAAAACTGTTGTTTGGAATGGTCCGGTAGGAGTATTTGAATTTAGCAACTTCGCAGGAGGTACTATCGGTATTTGTAAAGTACTGAGTAGTTTAAAAGATGCAAAAACAATTATTGGTGGTGGAGATAGTGCTGCTGCTGTAATTCAAAATGGATATGCAGATAAAGTTACACATATATCTACAGGTGGGGGAGCTTCACTTGAATATTTAGAAGGTAAAACATTACCGGGAGTAGCTTGCGTAGACGATTTATAAAAATAAGATAAAATATGAGTTAGGATGAAAGAAAATGAGAAAACCAATTATTGCAGGAAACTGGAAAATGTTCAAAACAAGAGACGAAGCATTACAATTTGTTTATAACATAAATATGAAATTACCATCAAAAAGCTTAGTAGAAAGTGTGATATGTGCCCAAGCTCCAATCTTAAGAGATCTTGTAAAAAGACAAGGAGACAACTTAAGAGTCGGTGCTCAAAATATGCATTACTTAGATAGCGGTGCTTATACAGGAGAAGTAAGTGTATTGTTATTAGAAGATATTGGTGTAGAGTATGTTGTCATTGGACATAGCGAAAGAAGAGCATATTATAATGAAACTGATTCTAGTGTAAATAAAAAAGTTCACCAAGCTTTCAGATATGGATTAACTCCAATTCTTTGTGTTGGGGAAAGTTTAGAAATAAGAGAAACAGAAAAAACTAACGAATTTATAAAAGTACAAGTTGTCAATGCTTTAAAAGGACTTGGAACTGAACAAATAAAAGAATTAGTTTTAGCTTATGAACCAATCTGGGCTATTGGAACCGGTAAAACAGCTACAGCAGAAATGGCTAATGATACTATCAAAGCTATTAGAGAAGTAGTTAGAGATTTATTTGATGAAGAAACAGCAGAAAGTGTAAGAATTCAATATGGTGGTTCAGTTAAACCCGCTAATATTGAAGAGCTATTGTCAATGTCTGACATTGATGGTGCTTTAGTAGGAGGAGCGAGTTTAGATCCAGCTTCCTTCTTAGAATTAGTAAATGCTGCTGTGAAATAAGAAATAATAAAAATACTTCAGAAATGAAGTATTTTTTATACAAAAAAAGCCACTCACCTGAGTGGCTTTATTATGTTATCTGTTGTAATATTCTACGATTAGGTTTTCTTTGATTTCCGTTAAGACTTCTTGTCTTTCAGGGAATCTTATGTAAGTAACTTCAAACTTGTTTTCATCGAAGCTAACAAATTCTAATCTCGTAACGACAGCTTCTAAGCTGTTTAATACGATATCGAATTTTCTTGCTTTTTCACTGAGTGTGAAAGTTTGTCCTGGAACTACTCTGTATGATGGAATATCAACTCTTCTTCCTTCAACATAAACATGTCCATGATTTACAAGTTGTCTTGCTTGACGACGAGTTTTAGCAAATCCTGCTCTGTAAACTAAGTTATCTAATCTTGATTCAAGTAATATTAAGAAACTTTCACCTTGTTTACCATGCATTTTCTTTGCTTCGTTAAAAGTTTTCTTAAATTGCTTTTCGTTTAATCCGTAAGTGTATCTAACTTTTTGTTTTTCTTGAAGTTGCACTCCGTACTCACTTATTTTTGTTCTTCTTTGTCCGTGTTGTCCTGGAGAGTAAGGGCGTCTAGCTAGTTCTTTTCCGGTTTCAGTAATTGAATATTTTAAACGTCTTGCAATTTTCCAACTTGGTCCTGTATAACGTGCCATATTGTATTCCTCCTTTATTTTATTTTTGCGTAAAGAGTAATAACGATTCATTAGTCAGAATGTTTTAATGATTTCACCTCGTCAGCAGAGATTACTATCAAACCTTTTTGGAACATTCAGCAGTTAATAAAATTCATTATTTAGCTGCCTTTATTACACATGCGCAACATATATTATATATAATGTATTATAAAATGTCAATCAAATTGTTTATTACCTTTTCTAAAGGCAGCCTAGAATCTCGGAAAATAAAAATGAGAGGTACTGCTCTTAGAAAAAATAATAAAGATATTACTATTCTTTAATGATTAGTAAGTTAGAAAAGTCCAGTGAATACTGTCATTCTAAAATCATGAAGTTGATTTGATTCATTAAGTAGTTTAGATCTTTTTTGTCTTAACGATAGATTAGTGAAATTTGAAATTAAATTGTTTTTTAATGACATGTGTTTTATCGCTTTTAAAGACTTAAGACCAATTACTGTTAAAAGTGCCATATTAACACCTCCTAAGCTTCTATATTCGCATGAAACTGAGTCTGATAATCATTAAATATTTCATTAATAATTTCCATATTTTTTGCTCATGCACCCATAGTATATAGAAGGTATTATATAATGTCAACCATTATGTTTATTATTTTTTCAAGGTAAAATTCACCAGTATTATTAAAGCATGAAAACAGTTTACTATCTATATCTAAAGCACCGATTAATATTTCTAAACATTTTAGTTACCTATAAAGATTTTAATTAAATTAATATAAAAAGGTAACTTATTATGATAGAATTATTATGATTTAAAAGGAGTAGATAATATGTATGAAAGAATACTTGTAAGGTATGGAGATTTAACTTTAAAAGGTAAAAATAAAAAAATATTTGTTGATAAAGTTAATTCTTTAATAAGGGAGAAAGTAAGTAATCCCAATGTAGTTTATGAAAAGAAACATGATCGCCTTTACATTTTATTAAATGGAGAAGATCATAATAAAGTAATAAAAGGACTTGATAAAGTATCAGGTCTTTCAAGTTATAGTTTAGTTTCAAAATCAGAAAGAGATATTGAATCGATTAAAGAAAATGCTTTAAAAGTTATAAATGGAGAAATTGGCCAAAAAGTAATTAAATTTAAAGTAGAATCAAAAAGAAGTGATAAACAGTACCCGATTCAGAGTCCTGAAATTACTCAAATAGTTGCTTCATATGTACTAAAGAATACTAGTATGTTAGTGGTTGATGTTCATAATCCTGAGCTAACATTAAGTGTTGAAGTAAGACATGATGCTGCTTTTATTTACTGTAAGAAGATTAAGGGCATGGGAGGCTTTCCTGTTGGTGTTGCTGGTAAAGGATTATTAATGTTAAGCGGGGGAATAGATTCTCCTGTCGCAGGCTTTTTATCAATGAAACAAGGAGTTGAAATTGAAGGAATTCACTTTGAATCAACACCGTTAACTTCAATTGAATCAGCCCAAAAGGTTATTGATTTAACGAAGAAGTTGGCTATTTATGCTCCTCATTCTAGAATAAGACTTCATATGGTTCCATTTATGGAATTACATAGTGCTTTAATTGATAATATTCCTGAAGCATATAATATTACTATTATGAGAAGAATGATGTATCGAATTTCTGAAAAGATTGCTTTAAAGAATAATTGTATTATTTTAATTAATGGTGAGAGTGTTGGGCAAGTAGCTTCTCAAACATTGAAAAGTATGAGTGTTATTAACGAGGTTGTTAGAATGCCCGTTATTAGACCACTCGCAACATACGATAAATTAGATATAATTGGAATTTCAAGAAAGATTGATTGTTATAATATTTCAATTAGACCATTTGAAGACTGTTGCACAGTTTATGTTCCAAAAAAACCAACGACAGCTCCAAAACTAGATAGATGTATTTATTATGAAAGTAAATATGATTTTGATTCTCTTGTTGATCGCTGCGTAGAAAAAACTAAGACAATTGCTATTTCTTATAAGGAGAAACTTGATATTACAATGCTTGGACTGGTTGTTAGTGAGGTATTATAATGAAAATTATAAGCTTAGAAAAAGATATCTTTATTTATCAGTTTGAACCAGCAAAAGGGAGTTATATTGGAATTAATATTTTTATGATTCAACATGGTAATGAATGTATTATCATTGATACAGGATATCGAAGACATTTCGTTCAGGTGCTCAAAGATTTAAACGATAAAGGATTAAAAGTATCAAAGTTTATTTTGACACATTTTCATCCTGATCATATTGGAGGATTACTAAAAGTAAAAGATGCTGATATAATCGGGAGTATTTTTGCTCAAGATACTCTTAAAAGATATGTAGAAAACTATCAAAAGTATTTACCAACAAAAGTAGTAGTTGATAAAGACACTATTATTTTTGGAAGACATACTATTGAGATGGAAATAAATAAGGGGCATTCTAAAGATGGCTTATTAATAACATTAAACAATAAATATATGTTTGTTGGAGATGATGTAATATCGGATTATCATGGTAATCCGAGTATTCCATTTTGTTCTGAAAAAGATACATTAGCACATATCTCATCAATAAATATGATTATCTCAAAATCATCTGAAAAGATAATTCTTCCAACACATGGGAAAATGCTAGATAATAGAGATGATATTGTTAAAGATTTAATTAAAAGACTAACATATCTTCATTTTATAAACGAAAATAGAAATGCTACTTATGATGATTTTTATCAGGAAACAAAAATAAGTTTTTTAGGACGTGATTGGCACGTTCTAAATCAAATAAGAAAGGTGATATAATGAATAATTGGGATTTAAGTAAACTATACGAATCATATGAATCAAATGAGTTTCAAAATGATTTAAAGAAAGTGGATTTACTAATTGAAAAAGCAAATGAATTTAAAAAATTGTTTAAAGGTGATACTGATTCAAAAGTGGTTTTGACAGACTTCTTATTATTAAAAATTGAGATTATTGATTTAGCAACTAGATTATTTAGTTTTGTATCTTTAAATAGTGCAACTAAAACTACTGATCAAGAAAGTGCTAGATTTAATGTAATCCTTCAAAAGAAATTTACAGAATTCACGGAGGTTAATACATTGTTTTCTAGTTATGTCAGCAATATTCAAAATATTGATGAAGTAACAAACTCTAGTGATTTCTTAAAAGAACACGCATTTGTTATAAAAGAGATTATCAAATATAACAAATATAATTTAGATGAAAAAACAGAAGGATTATTATCTAAATTATCACAATCCTCTTCAAGTCTTTGGTCGAGACTCCAAGGAGTTTTAACTTCAACTCTTGAAGTAGAGTTTAATGGAGAAATATTGACTCTACCAGAGATTATTGGGAAATCAGAGGATTCTAACCCTGAAATCCGTAAAAGTGCTTATGAGGTTGAATTAAAGGCTTATGATAAAATATCTCAATCAATTGCATTTGCGATGAATGGTATTAAAGGAGAAGTAAATACTCTAACAGAGTTTAGAGGATATAGATCAGCATTAGATAAAGCATTAATTAATTCTAGAATGAATGAAGAGACATTGAACTCAATGATTGATTCAATGAAAGAATACCTTCCTGTTTTTCGTAGTTACTTAAAAAGAAAAGGAGAATTGTTAAATCATAAAAATGGATTACCATGGTATGATTTATATGCTCCTATTGGTGAAAGTTCAAAAGAGTTTAGTATTCAAGATGCTCAAGATTTCATATTAAAAAACTTTGCTACTTTTAGTCCTAATTTAGAAAATCTTGCTAAAAGAGCTTTTGCTGAAAACTGGGTTGATTATTTACCTTATAAAGGAAAAGTTGGAGGAGCTTTTTGTGCTAACATTCATCCTCTCAAAGAATCTAGAGTTTTAACTAATTTCAATGGTGCATTTGGAGATGTAATTACATTAGCTCATGAACTTGGGCATGCTTATCATGGAGATAATATTTTTAGTGAATCTCTTTTAAACGCTGAGTATACAATGCCTGTTGCTGAAACAGCTTCAACATTTTGTGAAACAATTGTGCTTAAAGCAGCTCTAAAAGATGCTTCCAAAGAAGAGAAAATTTATTTACTAGAATCAAGTTTACAAGGTTCAACGGCTGTAGTAGTAGATATTCTATCAAGATATATTTTTGAATCAAGTGTTTTTGATAATCAAAAAACAAATTTCTTAGATGAAAACAATTTAAAAGAACTAATGCTTTCAGCTCAAAAAGAAGCCTATGGTGATGGACTTGATCCAGAATATTTACATCCATATATGTGGCTATGGAAGCCTCACTACTATAGTGGGTCATTAAGTTTTTATAATTGGCCTTATGCTTTTGGGTTACTATTTGCTAAAGGACTTTATGGGATTTATCAAAAAGAAGGGCAATCATTCACAAAAAAATATGATAATTTATTAAAGGCTACTGGAAAAATGAGTGTTGAAGATGTAGCTAAATTAGCTAATATTGATTTATCAACAAAAGATTTTTGGAGAACATCACTTGATGTAATTAAAGAGGACATTGAACTATTCTTAGAACTTACTAAATAATATTTTGTTATATCATTTGCAAACGAACTAAATTTTAATTATAATATTTTTGAGGTGTTTATAATATGATGAAGAAGATTATAGTTTTACTTGTATCCTTAGTTTTAGTATTTAGTTTATCAGCTTGTTCAACAGGCTATACAAATATTTCTAATGATGAATTAAAAGATATGTTAGAAGATATTGATAGTTATCAGTTTGTTGATGTAAGAACGAGCACTGAATTCTATGATGAAAAAATTCCCGGATTTATTATTAATATTGATTATTATATTTTAGAAGATGATTATTCATTACTTGATAGACTTGATAAAACAATTCCAGTTGTAATTATGTGCAATAGCGGTAATAGGAGCGTAGATGCTTCTAAAATCCTTGTAGATGAAGGATTTGAAGTGTATAATCTTAAAAATGGAATTGAAGGTTGGGACGGAAATACAGAATAATAATTGAGTCATTAATTTGGCTCTTTTTTTATGGTATAATAAAAAAGGAGGTGAGTTTATGGAAATCACTAGCGTTAATAATCCTTTAGTTAAAGATGCTTTAAAATTACATCAGAAAAAATATCGTGATATGTTTAATCTCTTTATAGTTGAAGGATATCATTTGTTTGAAGAAGCAAGTAAATTTGATATTATTAAATACATTTTCACAACAGATAAATCAATTAAGGGTGATAATGTTTTTTACGTTACAAACCAGGTTTTAACTAAACTTGCTAAAACAAAGAGTCCCCAAAAAGTTTTATGTGTTTGTCATAAATTAAAGAACAAAGATATTACTAATAAAGTTTTGATACTTGCAGGAATTCAAGATCCTGGCAATTTAGGTACACTTCTAAGAAGTGCACTTGCTTTTGAATTTAATACTGTAATTTTAGATAATACAGTTGATCTATATAATGATAAAGTTATTAGAGGTACCCAAGGTGCAATGTTTTATTTAAATATTTTAGAAATGAAGGCAGTTGATTTTATTAATGAGTATCCAGAATATATAGTCTATGGGACGGCATTAGACGGAATACCTTTAGAAAAAATTAGAATTCAAAAAGAGCTTGCGATTATTTTAGGAAATGAAGGACAAGGTTTAACATCAAAAATACTTAATAAAACAACTAATAATATTACAATTAGAACGAACGATGTTGATAGTTTAAATGTCGGGGTTGCTGGAAGTATAATCATGCATTATGTGAGTCGATTACCTTTTTAAATTATCCAATTTTCACAAAAGGGTATTAATAAATATAATATATAATTATTTAGTAGATATATAATTATTTAAGTTGCTTGATTTTTAGTTTTTATTGTGATAAAATACTAATGCATATGAGTTAGAGAGTGGGTCAAACCCACCCTTTTTTTATTTAAAAGGAGATGATTATATGGAGAAACTAAAAATAAGATTTAAAGAACTTATTGAAGATTTAGGATACTACTTATATGATGTAATTTATGAAAAAGAGAATGGCGATTATGTGTTAAAAGTTTTTATTGAGAATAACACATTTATTGATATTGATGACTGTGTAAAAGTATCACATGTTTTAAGTGAAGAACTTGATATATTAGATCCTTTTACAGATGCTTATAATTTAGAAGTTTCTTCATCTGGTGCTGAGAGAGAACTTAGAAACAGTGAAGAAATAAAAAGAGCGATTGGTAAAACAGTTTTTGTCAAAACAATAGAACAAGCTTTAGAAGGTACATTAGTATCTTTTGTTGATAATGTTATTGAAATTACATTTAGAAATAAAACAATAAAAATTAATTATATTGATGTGTCTTATATAAGACTAACTATCATCTTTTAGGAGGAACAAAAATGATTAGTAAAGATTTCTTTAAAGCATTAGATTTAATTGCTTTAGATAGAGGACTTGAAAAAGAAAAGATTTTAGAAATAATGGGTAGAGGGATATTGAATGCTTATAAAAAAGTGCATAACACATCTGAAAATGCTCGTATTGATTTTAATGAAGACAAAAATGAAATCATGCTTTCAGCTGAATATGTAGTTGTAGAAGAAGTTTTAAATCCTGGTGAAATATCATTAGCTATGGCTAAAAAGAGAAGAAAGAGCGCAAAACTAGGAGATGTTATTACAATAAAAGAAAAAATCAAAGATTTTGGTAGAATCGCAGCTTCATCTGCTAAGCAAATTTTAACTCAAGGATTAAAACAACTTGAAAGAGAAAAAGCATATGATGTTTTCAAAGAAAAAGAAAACGAAATGATTACAACCCAAATCGTTGCTTTGAATAAAGATTTCGTAACACTTGATTTAGGGCAAAACCTAGAAACTAGTTTACCAAGAAAAGAATTACTTAAAAGTGATGATACTCGTATTGATGCACGTCTAAAAGTGTATATAACAAAAGTAGAGATGACTACCAAAGGACCAAAAGTATTTGTTTCTAGAACAGATAAAAATTTAGTTAAAAGACTAATTGAACAAGTATGTCCTGAAATTGCTGATGGAACAGTTGAAATAATGGGAATCGCAAGAGACCCAGGAGATAGATCGAAAGTCGCAGTTTACTCACACGATTCAAATGTTGATCCTGTTGGAGCAGTAGTCGGATATAAAGGTTCTAGAATTTTAGAGGTTTTAGAAGCCTTACAAGGTGAAAGAATTGATATTTATAGATGGTCTGCTAAGCCTATCGAATTAATTACAAGTGCAATGGAACCAGCAAGAATAATTGCTATTAATCCTGATAAAAAGAAAAAGCAAGCTCTCGTAATTGTAAAGGACAAAGACTTAACCGCAGCAATTGGTGTCAGAGGTCAAAATGCAAAATTGGCAGCTCAATCAAGTGGATGGAAGATTGAAATTAAATCAATTTCTCAAGCAAAAGAAGAAGGAATTAGATACCGCAGGTTAGATAGTGAAACAACATAAAATCCCTTTAAGAAAATGCATAATTACAAATGAGAAACTTCCTAAAAAAGAATTGATTAGAGTTGTAAAAAATAAAGAGGGTCTTGTAAGTGTTGATTTATCTGGGAAACTAAATGGACGAGGTGCCTATCTAAAAAAAGATAAGAAAGTTATCTTAAAGGCTCAAAAGTCAAAAAAACTTGATCGTCATTTAGAAGTTTCTATTCCAGAAACAATCTATACAGATTTACTAAATCTTTTTGAAAATGAATAAACAAAAGATACTTAATTTATTAGGATTAGCATATCGAGCTAGAAAAATAGTGTTAGGTGAAGAATTTGTCTTAAATGCACTTTCTAAAAACGAGTATAACTTAGTGTTTTTGGCAAGTGATGCTGGTGAGAATATAAAAAATAAAATTATAAAGAAAACTAATTATTATGATGTTAAGTTGATTGATTTACTAACAACATTTGAATTATCAAATGCAATTGGAAAAGACAATCGCAAAGTAATATTAGTTTCGGATAAGGGATTTATTGATAAATTTATAGAATATCTAGATTCCTAAAGAAAGAGGTGATTTTTGATGGCTAAGAAAAACATCAAAAAAACTAAAAAAATTGATACAAGAAAAGCAAACATTCCTCAAATACAAGAGACGAACATTGAAGGGGTATTATATTTCTTTAATGATATGACAGTAGCAGAAGTTGCAGAAGGATTAAATGTTAGTTCAGCTGCGGTAATAAAAAAACTAATGGTACTAGGAATTATGGCGGCTCAAAATCAAAGTGTTGATCGCGAGACTATTGAAGTTATCGCAATGGAATTTGGATACACTTTAGAAGATAAAGTTAAAACAGATTTAACAAGATTTGAGGAAATGGAAATCGTAGATAACTTAGATGACTTAGTTGAAAGACCTCCTGTTGTTACAATTATGGGACATGTAGACCATGGTAAAACAACTCTTTTAGATACGATTAGAAATACACGTGTAACTGAAGGAGAAGCTGGAGGTATTACTCAACATATAGGTGCTTATCAAGTTGAGAAAAATGGGAAATTAATTACTTTTATTGATACACCTGGACATGCAGCATTTACTGAAATGCGTGCTAGAGGTGCAAAAGTAACTGATATTACTATTTTAGTTGTAGCTGCAGATGATGGTGTAATGCCTCAAACCAAAGAAGCAATTGATCATTCTAAAGCTGCGGGTGTTCCAATTATTGTCGCAGTTAACAAAATTGATAAAGATGGAGTTAACCCTGATAGAGTAAAACAAGAACTTACAGAATTTGAATTAATTCCCGAAGAATGGGGAGGAGATACAATTTTTTGTGAAGTGTCAGCTCTTAAAGGTGATGGAGTTGATAATTTACTAGAAATGATTCAACTTACTGCTGAAATGAATGAATATAAAGCAAATCCAAATAGATTAGCTACAGGTACTGTTATTGAATCTAGACTAGACAAAGGAAAGGGACCAATTGCAACATTATTAGTTGCTAATGGAACTTTGAAAATTGGAGATGTGTTAGTCGCTGGAAACACATTCGGTAAAGTACGTGCTATGGTTGATGATAATAATAAAAACTTATTAGTGCATTGCCTAGTTTGGCAGTCGAAGTTACTGGATTAAATGATGTTCCTCAAGCAGGAGACGCATTTATGGTCTTCACTGAAGAAAGAAAAGCTAGACTAATATCTGAAGAAAGAACTCATCGTTTTTGGAAAGAAGAAAGAGGAGTAGGCAAATCAGTTTCTCTTGATGAATTATTCAGTCAGATGACTGAAGGAGAGAAAAAAGAATTACGTATTATTATTAAAGGTGATACACACGGTTCAATTGAAGCATTGAAAGCATCTTTAGAAAAGATTGATATTGAAGGTACTAAAATTGATATTATTCGTGCTAGTGTTGGTACTATTACTGAAACAGACGTAATTTTAGCACTGGCTTCACAAGCTATAATCATTGGATTTAATGTAAGACCAATGGCTGAAATTAGAAACCATGCTAAAGAGAAAAAGGTTGAAATTCGTTTATATAATATTATTTACAAAGCATTAGAAGAAATTGAATTAGCATTAACAGGTATGCTTGATCCAATATATGAAGAAATTGTTACTGGACAAGCAGAAGTTAGGGATACTTTCAAAATATCTAAAGTTGGAACAATAGCGGGATGCTATGTAACTGATGGAACAATCGAAAGAAACAGCTTGGTTAGAATACTTCGAGAAGGAATTGTTATTTATGAAGGTAAAATGGTATCTTTAAAAAGATTTAAAGATGATGTAAAAGAAGTACGTGAAGGCTTTGAATGTGGAATTATGGTTGAAAAATTTAATGATATTAAAAATGGAGATGTTATTGAAGCATCAGTTGAAAGAGAAGTGAAAAGATAGTGTCAAAACATTTAAGACTTGAATCCACAATTCAAAGAAGTTTATCCGAAATATTGATGCGAGAAGTAAAAGATAAATCAATAGGATTTATCACAATTACTGAAGTTAGACTTACTAAAGATTTAAGCTATTTGACGGTTTTTTATACGATACTTGGACAAGATGCAAAAAAAGAAGCAGCTAAGAAAGCTCTAGATAGATCTAAAGCATTTATTAGAGCAACATTAGCTCATCGTGTTCAAATGCGAAAAAGTCCTGTTTTAATATTTAAATATGATGAATCATTAGATTATGGAAATAGAATTGAACAAGGATTAAAAAAAGTCCTGCCAAAAAAATAGTACTAAGAAGGAGCCATTATGAGTAAATTTAGATATTTCTTACTTTTATTATTTGTTAGTACTGTTGTGAACTATATAATACTATGGTATCAAGAAAGTTATGATTTACTTGCTTGGATTAACTCAACATTTTTTACTGGGGCGTTTATTTTAGGCCCAGGATTATTGATATTTGTGGCAAATTCTGGTGCTCTTGGAACGATTACTTTCTTTGTTCAAAAAGGAATACTAATATTAATTAGACATCCAAAAAGACATGAAATGAATTTTTATATTTATCAAGCTATGAGAAATATTGTGCCTCCATATTCATATTTATTTATGTTTATAATTGGGGGTTCAAATATAGCGGTAATGTTTATTCTACTTGGAATATATTATGTTCAATAATATTTAGTGATTATTACTTATTAATTTCTTTATAAAATAGAAAAAAACAACTCCTTTCTTAAGAAGTTGTTTTTTTAATTAGAATTTTATTTTTTTTGTCATGTCTGTGATAAATCATATAATAGACACTTGGTACTAAGAATATTGTTAAGATTGTACTAGTTACCATTCCACCCATAAATGAAATAGCTAAAGGTCTAAAGAAATTTCCACCAGTTATTAATAATGGGATAAGTCCCAAAATAGTTGTAAAACTTGTTAGCATAATCGGTCTAAATCTTATATAAACTGCGTCAATACAAGCTTGAGTAACATCACTTCCGTTATGATGATTCCTACTAATATACTCAACTAGTAAGATACCGGTGTTAACTGTTACACCTATCAAACTAACCATTCCAATTAAACTAGTAGCTGTTATTGGACTATTGAAAATTATAAGAAATAGGAAACTTCCACTAAAGCTTAAAGGAATTGTTAAGTAGACAATTAAAGGTTTAACGAAATTATTAAATTGGATGAACATAATTATATATATTAGGATTAAAGCGATAATACTTGCACTTATCAAGTCACCACTTATTTCTTCAAACATTTCATTTTCTCCGCCATAATCTACAACTATATTTCCTAAATCATACTCATTAACAATATTTTCAATATCATTTTCTAATTCATTTAAACTTGAATCATCAGTAAAATACAAATCAATAGAAGTAAAACCTTTATTGTCGAGTCTATTTATTATACTGTACCCAACAACTGATTCAATTGATATGAAGTTGTCGAGAGTAAACGAAGCATCAAGGATTTCACTGTATATCTTTAAAGATAGTAAATCTTCAACTAACGTTACATCACTATTTAAACTAACATTGATTGTTTCATCATTATAGTTAAAGATATTCAAATCGAATCCATTTAGATTTAAAGCAATAACGGTATCAACTTGTGCCTTTGTTAAAAAGTGATTACTTATTTCTTCATAATTATATGTAATAAGATATTTCTCAGATTCTACATTCGTAGTAGTTGAATAACTCTTAACATTATCAAGAGCAATAATTTCGGTAAAGATATCACTGCTAAGGGTATCTAATTGAGATAGATTATCACTTCTTAAAGTTAATCTTATTGGAGCAATAGGGGGACTTAGTTCTAATATGTTTACAGTTATTTTCGCATTGTCGATTTCACTAAGTTCTTGCTCGAGTACTTTCTTATAATCAAGAAGGTCTTCTTCAGTATAATCAAAGTTGATATATATTCTTCCGATATGGCAACGCTCATTAATCATAGTAGCACTAAAATGGAAAGTTGGTAGATTTCCTCCAATACTACTTGTGTAATTTAAAACGTGTTCGTTATCTTTAAAAACATCTTTGATAGTGTTCCCGAGGATGTCAGTAGATTCTAAATCACCTAAAACCTCGTTTTCAAAGTCAATGTAGAGTACTGCTCTTTCATCATTTGGATATAAATCGATTGGCTGATTTGTAAAAGCGAAATAGACACTTCCAACTAGTAATAAGATACCTGCAAATATCCAAATCAAAGGAAACTTAACTGTAACACCAATCATTTTTTTAATATTCTTTTCATGTACTGATAACTTATTTATTTTTGCTTTTTTACTTTGTTTTAAGAATAAAGTGGCAAGCACTGGACTTAATACCATACTCACAATATAACTAAGAGATATTGAAATTATTACAGTTAACGGAAACGTACTAACTATTTCTCCTAAAAACCCTGGTAACATTACTAAAACAATGAAGGCAGCTATAGTTGTCAATGTTGATGTGAGCACAGGAGCAAAATTATCATGTATTGCTTTTTTAGCACTTTCAATTCGAGCTATTCCTTTATCTAGATTTACTTGAATAGCCTCAGTTATTACAATTGAGTTATCGACTAATATTCCAATTGAAATAATAAGTCCTACAATTGTTAGTTTATGTAGTTCATAATTACTAATATAAAGAATTGCAATTGTAGCAAAGATAATCAATGGTATTGTAATGATAATTAATATACTATTTCTTACTCCAATACCTAAAAGCACAATTATCATTACGATAACAATACAAATTAATAAGCTATAGAAAACATTATTTATTTGTTTATCAACATAATCGGGTAAAAATAGCACTTCATCTATCTTTAAATTACTATTATCTTTTTCAATTAGATAATCATTTTTAGATTGTATTACTTCATCTCCCATTTTTGTAAAATCAACATCATTTCTAAAATATAAACTTAAAAAGATTGTTTTATCTTCGTTAAATTCATAAGCTTTAGAACTAATATTTTTAAGTTCTATTGTAGAAACATCCCCTAAAGTTACTAGTGGTGATATTCCGACTATTTCTGGAATGATTATCATATTTTCTAAAGTCTCTAAGTCATTAATTTCATAGTTTCCGGAGATACTAATGGTACCATAGATAGTGTTTATGCCCCCAAGAGGAATATTTAGGGAATTGGCGTATAATATCTGATATATTTCAAATATATCTAGTCCATACATATCAATTAAATCAGTATTAAGAGTTATTACCACTTCATTATCAAAAACACTTTCAATTTCTACACTCTTAATTTCTTCAATAAGCATTAATTCATTTTTAAAGGATTCTCCGCAATTGATAAGTTCTTCTTCGGATAAAGAACTTGAATGAACTGCGAAAATTACATGAGGATCCTCATAACTAGAACTAAATAATATATCACTTATATTATCATTTAATTCCAAATCGTTTACTTTTTCATAAATTTCTAAACTGAGTTTATCAGAATCAATTACACTATAGTTATATAGGGCAACAATGACTGCATAATTGTCATAAATAGTGCTGTTTACAGTAGCTACATCTTCATAAGTTAATATCAATTTTTCGATGTCCTTAACAATAGTTTCTTCAATATCACTAGCGCTAACACTAGGAGCAACGATGGTTAACACAATAAATGTGGTATCAATTTCAGGCATTTCTTGTTTTGGTATTACGAAGTAACTGTAGATACCATAGCCAAAAAGTATTGTAAATAGTAATATAACAATTTTTCTTCTGTTAAACATTAGATTAATCCATCTTTTCATACATAACGCTCCTTCCGATACAAAAAAACAATAATGCAACATTTGTATCATATCTATTGTTATGATATAATAGGATCAACTTGATTTCAATTAATAAAAATTCTATGAAACAAGGAGGCACATTATGTATCAAAATGAGAAGATAGATATGAGAGTTAAGTATACCAGAGAATGGACTTTTGAAGCATTATACAGATTATTAGAGATGAAAAAATATGAAAATATTAAAATATCTGAAATAATTACAAAGGCCGGAATATCAAGAGCAACATTTTATCGTAACTTTAGTACTAAAGATGATATTGTAAAACTAAAGGTTAAAATGTTTTTTGAGGATTTTTTTGTTTCGATTTATGAATATTTTTTAAATGAGGAGCCTGAAGATGAAATATTTTTGATTCAAAGGTTTTTCAAAAGAATTGATGAAGAAGATAAACTTGTTGACACAGTGATAAAAACAAAGTTAGAATATTTAATGGTAGCTGGTATATTAAAAATAATAAATCATCGTAGAGAACAATTTTATTCTATTGTGAAAATAAACAAAAAGGCAGAGAATTATACAATGGAAATTGTTGCTTCTTCTGCTTGGACATTATTATCTAGATGGCATCGTAGCGGTAAGGAAGAGTCACCACAAGAGTTATCAAATATTTACTCTTCTGCTTTTAAGAGTGTTTATATAGCTTTATTTGGAGATAAATCAGAATTAAATAAATAGGTGATAGTATGCTTAAAGAAAAAATAAAAACCGTTCCAGAACTTCCTGGATCATATCAATTTAAAAATAAAGATGGCGTTATCATGTATGTTGGTAAAGCTAAGAATCTAAAGAAGCGTATAGCTTCTTATTTTACCGGAAATCATAATACTAAGACAAGCCGTCTTGTTCTAGAAATAGATGATTTTGAGTATATTGTAACTCATACAGAACTTGATGCTCTTTTATTGGAACTTAATCTAATTAAAAAATACAATCCAAGATATAATATTAT
Source organism: Mycoplasmatota bacterium (assembly GCA_030600605.1). Taxonomy (GTDB): domain Bacteria; phylum Bacillota_I; class Bacilli_A; order Izemoplasmatales; family Izemoplasmataceae; genus JAFGXW01. The sequence continues at coordinate 7,223 of JAUVLT010000014.1, read as the reverse complement.
GCTGACAGATGATAAAACATATCCATATATTGAAATAACAAATGAAAAAGACCCTAAACTTATTGTAACTAGAAGGATTACTAAGAAGTCTAATAATTTCTTTGGACCATATCCAAATGTGAAAGCAGCTCGAGATACGGTTAGATTACTTAATAAGATATACCCATTAAGAAAATGTGTAAAATTACCAAAACAAGAATGTCTATATTATCATATGGGACAGTGTTTAGCCCCTTGTATAAAGAGTATTAGTGTTGAAGAATATCAACAAATTATTGATAGTATAAAGAGATTTTTAAAAGGAAACATCAAAGAAGTTGTTCATAATCTAGAACATCTTATGAATGAAGCAAGTGATAAATTGGAATATGAAAAAGCGCAAGAATATAAAAGTACAATTAATAACATAAAAACAACAACTAAAAGGCAAAGGATAAACTTAAATGATTTGAAGGATAGAGATGTTATAGGGTATTATTATAATAAGGATTTAATATCAATAGAAATATTCTTTATTAGAAATGGGAAAATATCTGCAAGACATCAAATTCTATTTGAGTATTATTCTGATCCCTTTAAATCAATTGAGGATTATATAGCACAATTTTATGAAAAAAATATTGTTCCTAAAGAAATATTTGTTCAAAAGGACTTTGATACTAGTGCATTAGAAGCTTTTCTTAAATCAAAATTTTTTAAACCACAAAAAGGTGATAAATACAAATTATTGAGTTTAGCAATTATAAATGCTAAGGAAGCTTTAATTCAAAAAACCGAAATAGTAAGAAGAGAACAAGATAGAACAATAAAATCAGTTGACTCATTAGGTGAATTATTACATATACCTGCACCATATGTCATTGAAGCATTTGATAATTCAAATCTTTTTGGAACCGATGCTGTAAGTAGTATGGTTGTGTTCATTAACGGGAAACCAGCTAAAAAAGACTATCGAAAGTATAAAATAAAATCTTTAGATGAAAAAGCTTCTGATTATCACACATTTAAGGAAGTAATTTATAGAAGATACTATAAAGTATTAATAGAAAATTTAAGGCTTCCAAATCTTATTGTTGTCGATGGAGGTATCCAACAAATTAATGCTGCAAAGGAAATTTTAGATAGCCTCGAGATGAAGGTTCCAATTGTTGGACTTGTAAAAAGTGATAAACACAAAACTAGTTATTTATTAAATGAGAACCTAGAAAAAATTGAAATAGACAAAAAAACAAATGTCTTTCATTTTATTACAAGAATTCAAGATGAAGCCCATCGTTTTGCGGTTAATTACCATAGACAAGTAAGGAGCAAAGGTGTATTTAATTCACTATTAGATAACATCGAGAGCGTGGGTCCAAAAACAAAAGAAAAACTTTTAATGAAGTATAAATCAGTAAATATCATAAAACTTGCATCAATAGAAGAATTGATGGAACTAGGTATAACAAAAACAGCTGCACATAATTTAATTGAAAGATTAAAAGAGGATTAAATATGTGTTATAATATGATAGGTGGTTAAATGAAAAAACTAATAAGCGGAAGAATTGTATGTATTGATGAGGAAAACAGAATTATCTCTTTAAGAGTATCAAATCGGATATCTTTTTTCTATTTGCAAAGATCTATGGTTAACAAAATAGGGAAATATCTATCTATCTTAAGATTCATTCAATTTATCGTTGAAGATGACAGTAGAGTCTATAAAGGTAGAAAAGTATTCAATATTGACTACGTTGTAAAAATTATGGAGATTAGATATAGGAAAAACATAATATATTACGATGTAATGAATATAAAAAGAGGAACAAAAGATTTAATCAACAGTTTAAATACTAAAATGTTTTTAGATTTAGAAATGTCTATGCATCCTTACAAACAGGATAAGAATTTTACTCAAGAAATAATACAAGTAGGATATCATTTAGTAGACGATAATAACACTTTAATTGAAGAATACTCCGAAATAATTAGGCCTACAATACACAAAAAGTTAACAAAAAGAACGCTAAAGTTTCTCGAGATAACGCAAGAGAACGTGGATAACGGGCTAAATTATCAAGATTTTTACGTCCATTTTAAGCAAGTGGTTGAGAAATACACGCCCGCTATTATAGTTTGGGGCAGAAATGATTTTCTTGCATTGAGAGAATCATACAAAATTAACAAAGTTCCTTCACTTAAAAGGAAGACAAGATACATTAATTTGTTAAAAATGCATAAAAATTACTTTAATCTGAAAAACGATCTAGGGCTTTTTAATGCTCTAAAGCTCTATTCTAAGCCAAATGGGCAACAAATGCATAATGCTTTAGAAGATGCAGTTGCAACCTGCGAAATTTTTCAAGGATTTAAAAGAGTTTTGAACAATGAAATTTCAATTGATTTAAATGGTTATAGATAAAATACTTTAATCTTTAGTAAAAATATGGTATAATTTTACTGAGGTATAAATATGAGGTGATTTCATGACAACGCTAAAAAATATTGCGGATAAATTGGGCGTTTCTATTACAACTGTTTCAAGAGTTTTAAACTACGATAAGTCACTAAGTGTTAGTGATGTTCTTAGAAAACGAATCATTAATCAAGCATCAAAAATGAACTATAAAACTCCTAGAAATAGGGTGAAAATTAACTCAAACAATAAATACAAAATTGCCATTATTCACTGGTATGATTTAAAACAAGAAAATGATGATCCTTATTATGTTCAAATGAGAAGGGGTATCCAGGAACTAGCTCAAAAGTCTAACTTTGAGACTGTTTTAATATACAAAAATGATGGTAATTATCGTGTTTTAGAGTCTGACAAACTTGATGGAATTATATGTATTGGTAAATTTCTTTCATTTCATATTAAAAGGTTCAAAAAGCTTACTAGAAATATTGTTTTTGTTGATTCGAGTCCAAACGAAGATATATATGATAGTGTGGTTATAGACTTTAATAATGCCGTTAAAAGTGTTTTAGTTGCCTTGATAAAAAAGAAGTATAGAACAATTGGATATATAGGAGGTAGTGAATATATTGGTAGTAGTTTGAGCCTTGGAGAGCGAAGGGAATTAGTATTTAGAGATTATCTATATCAAAAAAACATGTTAAAAACACAATATATTCATATAGGATCTTTTACAAGCGCTTCGGGATATAGACTAATGAAAGAAGCATTGGAAAAAAGCTCGAAAGCTCAAGTATATTTTTGTGCTAATGATGCAATTGCTCTAGGAGCTTTAAGAGCAATAAATGAGAAAGGCTTAAATGTTCCGAAAGATATTGCGATTATAGGATTCAATGATAATCCTACATCTAGTTATACATCTCCTCCTTTAAGTTCGGTTCATGTATATACTAAGTTTATGGGAGAACAATCTCTAAAATCTCTAGTGGAAAGAATAGAGGGTAGAGACATACCAATAAAGAAAATAGTGCCTACTAAATTAGTATTTAGGGAAACATTAAAGTAAAACTTTACTAAAATGTTTACTGAATATATCTTATGATTTTATTTTAAATTATGTGCTAAAACATCGGGCTCTAATTTCAATTGAATATTAGTGATCATGGGTAATAGTGAAAGTCATTTTAAAAATGGATACTAGAAATTTATTAATTTTCTAGATATTTGACACAATTATTGCCAATTTGAAATTTTCGAATATTATAAATGTAAATAATTCTAAAATCTACCGAAAAATGTAATTGTGGTTATAAAAATTATTTGTAGCCGAGTTACATATAAATTGAACGCATTTTAAAAAAAGTATATAGATTTTGTTTTTGAATCAAAATTTCATGACATTATTCTGATATTATCAATATAATAATTCGGGAAGAAACTTTATGATCATGATAAATAGTTGAGAGAAATTATATTGAAAATTATTTTTATCCTGGAAAGGATTTTCAAACATGGGTTTTCAGGATACAATAATATTTATGAATAGACATAAATATATATATTTCAAAAGTAACTGTAGTATTAAATTGAGGATAGTTATTAATAATTGCTATGGCAGTATCCTCCGAGATAATGATTGAATTTTGCAAAGTGTATTGAGAGATTAAACTTGTTATTCTAATTTCACTAAGAATTGTATAAGGGATAACGGCTAAAATAAGGGAATTATGCATGTAAGCAGGATATGCATTTGTATTTATTATGTTGTATATGTAAACGAATTAAATTATTATTATTATTCGAGAGTGCTGTATTGCTATTTCACATATTTTAATTTTCTTGTTTTATGTAGTTTATTCACTATTCATTATTTTTCATATATTTCCTTTCATTATTTTAGGGTTCGAGCTAAAAAAAGTTGGTAATCCTTCATAAAAGTATATACGATTTTCTACATATTTTGTGAAAAAATTTGTCAAATGTTTCGATTAATATATGCAATTATTAGCTGTTTTAATAGTTGATTATCATCATTTAATACTACTATTTTGTAATCTATTTTAGATCATTTTTCTTCTTAATCTAGATACTTATTTTATGGTTTTAATAGTATTTTTGACTATGTATTATCAGTATGTTTAGTGGTATTTTTACTTCTTTTCTCTGGCATATAGAGATTTAATAATATAAAAAGGATGGTTTAAAAATGAAAATATATAAGGATATTAAGTTGCTTTGTACTTACGCTCTTTTTAAAAAACTAATTGATATTGAAGACTATGATTATGCAATTAATCGATTGACCAACTTGCTTCAAATTAACGACTATTTTGACATAGAAGTCCAGTATAAAGACGTTAAAGAACCTTCAGTGCTATTAGACCCAATTCTAGATTATGCATTTGGACTTGGATTATTTTCTCCCAATACAATCTCCAAACGAGATCAATTTGAGGCCCAAATTATGGACTTATTTTTGCAAAGACCTTCTTGTCTTAATGAAGTTTTTAATCAATTACTTATACAAAGTCCTATATATGCAACAGATTATTTTTATTCGTTATCAAAAAAGAGTAATTACATAAAAACTTCTAGAATTTCAAAGAATATAAAATGGAAATCCATCACTCCTTATGGACTTTTAGATGTGACAATCAATCTAAGTAAACCCGAAAAGGACCCAAGGGACATTGTTTTACAAGGAAAGGACAACTCGATATCGTATCCAAAGTGCTTGTTATGCAAAGAACAAGTGGGTTTCTATGGTAGAGACTCTAGTCCTGGAAGAACTAATCATAGAATTATTCATATGAAACTAAATAATGAAGACTTTTATTTTCAGTATTCTCCTTATGTATATTACAACGAGCATTCTATTGTTCTTAAGAGAGAACATGAACCTATGAAGGTGACAATAGAGACGTTTAAGAGGTTATTCGACTTTGTAGATTTACTGCCTCATTACTTTCTTGGTTCTAACGCTGGACTTCCAATAGTTGGGGGATCTATCCTATCTCATGAGCATTATCAAGGAGGAAGATATAGATTTCCTATTGAAGATGCAAAGGTTATTTCAGAACATACTATATTAGATGTATCAATTAAGCAGCTTTATTGGCCGTTAAGTGTTGTTAGACTTGAATCTAAAAATAGAGAATTATTAATTCAAATGGCTGATAAATTATTTAATTTTTGGGTTAATTATAATGATATCGAAGCTGGCATATATTCTTTCACAAAAGCGCCACATAATGCCATAACTCCTATTGCAAGAAAGAAAAATAACTTGTATGTATTGGATATTGCTCTTAGAAACAATCTTACTAGCGATAAATATCCACTTGGAATATTTCATCCGCATCCTGAAAATCACCATATAAAAAAGGAAAATATTGGACTTATAGAAGTAATGGGTCTTGCGGTTCTTCCTGGTAGACTTCAAAATGAATTGGAGATTATTAAACAAGTTTTAACAAAACATAAAGTTCAAGGAGAAGAAGATATTGTTCACAAGGAATGGGTGGAATATCTAGTAAGTATATATAACGATGAACCGATTGATCATTTTATTAATGAGCAAGTCACTTTAAAGTTCGTAAAATGTATAGAAGATTCAGGAGTATTTAAGCAAACGAAAAAAGGAAAAATGCAGTTCAATAAATTTATAGAAAAACTATTAGCTAATCTTGCTCAATAGTGCTTCGGAAGGTAAGGATGTGTTTGACCAATATATTTTAAATATAAATATGAATATCATTAAAAACTCGAATATACTTAATCTATATAAAAAATCATCAAACATTTACATAATTAGCGAATATTTTAGAGCCCTTTAGGGAAATGCTTATATAGCGGAAAATAATGAAAAACTCATAAAATGAGTTATCGAAAACATATATTTATGTGTGAAATAAATTAGATATATGTTGCAAAGGAAAATTATAATATATGAGAATGATCTCCACTTTTACACTATGTTTTGAAAACTAGAATTCACTTGAAATTATTGGCCTAAATTATTTATCTATATAATCACAATGGACTTAACAACAAATTAATGTTTGTAGTACGCATAGTATCCGCGAAAAAATATCCAGTATATTTTCTTAAATATTCACTTTAAATATATATATATTCTAAATATTTATTCAAAATATTTCAAAATCTTTAGATCGCTTTACTAAGGCGTGTAAAAATATGAATTCATTCTTAGGGGTATCAAAAGATTATATTTGATACTATTAAGCGATAAGATGGAAAAACTTTTTGATACTGTTAACGTTACGCTTGCTTTTATGATTTACAATAAAACATAAGGATACATTTGTTAAAAATCAATTAGTAATTTGTAAAATTTTACAAATTGAAATTAATTAGAGCCAGGATATGTACATATTTCATGATGTCTTTAACACTATCAAAAACTTTGGTAAAAATTTCAAGCATCCACCTGGATCACCGAAGATTCTATATATAGTAATATTTATTTTCGCAAAGAAGATAGAGTATGGATTCTTAAAATATTTTGTGTTTTGTAACTTATTTTCGATGTTATAAATATATCGTTTTCGCTCTAAACTAAAACACTTAATATTCGTTATTATATATTTTGTTATATTTTTAAAAAAACCTTAATAATTTAGTGACCACTCTATGTGTCAATTTTCGAATATTTGTCATCTTTTGAATCTTTTTCTATTATATTTTTCATAATTTTGATTTACCTATACAATATTTGTTTGTTCAATTTCTTTGTCTTGGCAATTATTTTCAGTAGATTTTTAGTATTTTTCAGACATTATATATTTGATATTATTTATTTT
>JAUVLT010000073.1 GCA_030600605.1 Mycoplasmatota bacterium | reverse complement strand
ATTATATAAATAGTCATCAATTCCTTGAGCGGATTTATGACCATTAGATACACCACTAATTAGATCTGGACCACGTAAAATATCTCCACCTACAAACAGCCAATCTACACCTTTTATTTAATCAAGATTAGATGCTTCAATTTTACTCCATTTGAATGAAAGTTTATCATTAAGAGAAGCTGGAATATAATTATAATCAGGTGATTGCCCAATTGCGATATAAACTTGTTCACATTCTTTATCAAATTCAGGATTGAATTTTCCTGCTTAACAAAGAACATATGCACAATACAACTAAAACAAGCATAAAAAAACGAGTATTTCTACTCGTTTTTAGACTCCTCTATAACTTTAGATTTGAATTGATTTGTATAGAGTTTATAATAATGTTTCTCTAACTTAATTAGTTCATTATGTGTTCCTTCTTCTTTTATTTTTCCATCTTCTAATACCAAAATACGATCACTCGATATAATTGTTGATAATCGATGAGCTATTACAAAACTAGTTCTTCCTTTTAGAACAATTTTTATTGCTCTTTGAATGCTTTTCTCTGTTTTTGTATCAACACTTGATGTTGCTTCATCTAATATTAGTATTTTAGGATCAGCTATTAGTGCTCTTGCAAAACTAATCAATTGTTTTTGACCAACGCTTAATCTTGTTCCACCTTCACCAACTTCTGTATTATATCCATCTTTGAATTCAATTATAAAATTATCAGCCTCAACAAGTTTTGCTGCATGTTCCACTTCCTCAAAAGTAGCTTCAGGTCGACCATATCTAATATTTTCTAATATCGTTCCACTAAATAGATGAGGTGATTGTAAAACATATCCAAGATTGTCATGAAGCCAACCAATTGATCTATCCTTATAATCTTTTCCATCAATTAGTATTTTCCCTTCTGTTGGCTCATAAAAACGGCATATTAAATTTACAATAGTAGATTTACCTGCTCCTGTATGACCTACAAGTGCAATATTTTCTCCTGCCTTAACTTTTAAATTGAAATATGAGAGAACTGTTTCACCTTTACTATATTTGAATGTTACATTTCTAAATTCAACTTCTCCAACTAATTCTTCCCAATTTTCCTTTTTAAAATTAATAGCATCTCCGTAAATTTCAATAACTTCTTTGGTGTCAAATATTTCCGGCTCCATGTCAATTAAATCAATTAATCTTTCAGCACTTGCTTGGGCTTGTTGAAATCTTGCTAATATATTTGCTAGTTGCATAACCGGTTCAAAGAAAGAACCAATATACGCAATAAATAAATACAAAACTCCAATTGAAATAATATCAGCACTAACGTCCATTCCACCATAATATATTATTAATCCTGTTGCAAATGTCGCAATAAACAAAATCGAAGGAAAATACAATCCTGCAAACATTGCAGCTTTTATTGAATGTCTTCTCATATTTGATGTTAATCCGTCAAAATCATTAAAATTATCATCTTCAAGAACTAACGTCTTTGTTGTTTTTGCACCCGTAATTCCTTCGTTAAATGATCCTGTTATTTTTGAATTTTCCTTACGTATTTTACGATAAGCTTTTAGTATCTTTTTCTTGAAGTAGATGCTTAATCCTATTAATAGAGGTAAAACGCTTAAGGTGATTAAAGCTAATTTAACATTAATAATAAACATAACTATTGTTATTCCTGTCATCATTAATAATCCCCACGATAAGTCAATTAACCCCCACGATAATATATCACTTAAGTTACGCGAATCACTGGTCATTCTTGCCATAATCCATCCTACAGGTGTTTTATCGTAGTATGAAAATGGTAATTCGTGAAGTCTCTTAAAAGCATCTTTTCTAAGTGCAAAAGATAGTTTTTGTTGTACTTGCCCAGCGTTAATAATAAATCCGTATACCATAAACCCTATCAACGACATAACTAAAATATAAAATGCAATAAAATAAGGAAGTTTTTCTAAACTTCTTGTTTCAATTATTTCATCTATTGCATATTTGTTTATTAATGGATAAATAGTATCTATTGCAGCTAAAACTATTGCCGCCAAAATCCCTAAAATAACATTTTTCTTGAATGGTTTCATATATGAGAATATTTTATACCATACTTTTATGTCAAATTTGGAATCTTGATACTCTTCTTCTTCTAAGTAATTCATTTTTATTCAACTCCTTTATCGAGTTTCATAAAGTCGTATTCTACGTTTGTTTGAATATCCCATAATTGGGCATAAATACCATTGTCTTTTAATAATGATTTATGGGTACCCATTTCAACTATTTCGCCTTTATCTAAAACTATTATTTTGTCTGCCTCCATGGCCGTAGTAATGCGGTGAGTAATAATGAATATCGTCGTATTTCTTCTGAAATCATTTAGTGCTGTTCTAATTTGAATATCTGTCTCAGTATCAACAGCGCTTAAGCTATCATCAAAAATTAGTACAGGTTTTTCATTTAGCAACATTCTAGCAATAGCAACACGTTGCTTTTGTCCACCACTCAATGTTACTCCTCTTTCACCAACCATAGTTTTGTAGCCACTTTCAAATGCTTTAATGTCTTCATGTAAACTCGCAACTGACGCAGCTTGGAATACTTGTTCCTCTGGAGCTTTTTTATTCATAATACGGATATTATCATATACTGTTCTACTATATAAGAATGGTTCTTGCATAATAACACCAACATTTTTGCGTAGATGCTTTTTATTAATATCTTTAATATCGATTCCATCAAATTTTATACTACCTTCTTGATTATCTAATAATCTTGTCATTAAGTTAATTAATGTTGATTTACCAGATCCTGTTTTCCCAACAATAGCAATACTTTCTCCTTTATTTACTTTGAAACTAATGTTTTTAAGAAGTGGTTTATCGTCATCATCAAAATGGAATCCGACATTCTCAAACTCAACTAATCCTGAAATTTCCGGGGTATTAGATGAATCATTTAAATGTTCTGAATCTTTTAATACTATCTCATCAAGTCGATCAAGAGCAACTGTTGTTTTACCAAAATCTCCAACAATTCTTCCTAGTTGTCTCATTGGCCAAACAATCATTCCAACATAGGATAGAAATGCAATAAATTGACCGGGATCTAGTTGTCCATTTACTGCGTAGTAAATCCCAATACTTAATGTCAAACAGTATTGGATAAAAATAATAAAATCAGTTCCACCCCAAAATATTGCCATTAACCTAAGCAGTTTATATTGTTCCTTCATATAAATTTCAGAATGGTTGTTAAATTTATCTATCTCAACTTTTTCTTTAGCAAAAGCTTTTACAACTCTAATTCCAGTAACACTTTCTTGTAGAGTTGTTGTCATTTTAGCTTCAGCCTCTTCTACTTTTTTAAAGATTTTTTTAACTAATAAAAAGTAGATGAATGAAGCCCCAAATATAATTGGTGTAATTGCCAATGAAATTAATGTCATATTTATATTCATTCTTGACATCTGAATAATTGAAAAAGTTATCAAGAAGATTAATCTTAATATCTCAATTAACTGTTCCCCAACAAAAACACGATATGTTTCTACATCAGTAGTACATCTTTGAATTAAGTCTCCTGTTTCAGCATGAGAATGATAACTAAAAGATAAATTTTGAATCTTTTTGTATAATGTGTTTCTCATACTGTATGCAATACGTTCTGTGAATAACGCATTTATCATACGTCTTACAAACATCAACGATACTCTCATCAATGCAAATAAAACGTATACAACAGCTACTAAAAATAATTGTTGTGATATACTGTCAGCTATTAATAAATCCTGGATAAAAACAGGTAAATTTGACTCTTTACCTAAAAATATTGTGTCAACTGTATGTTGAATGAAAAGTGGTGTTAATGTCCTAAAATATTGGAGTGATATCAGTAGTAATGAGGCCACTAAATAATATCTCTTATTACCTTTCATCCACTTGAAAAATTGTTTTGTTCTTTTCATGATGTTACCTCCGGGTATTTACTTATAAGTTTAACAATTCATAATATTTCTTATCCATAATAACTAATTCCTCTTTTAAATTTTTTATTAAAGAATTAATTTTCGTAATCTTGTCACGATCTGTGAATACTTCTTCTTTGTATATTTCTGTCTCTAATAGTTTGATTTCTTTTTCAATATTTTGAATTGTTTTTTCTAATTTTTTAATCTCGTTTTCACTATTATTTTTTTTAATATTTATTTTATTTTTTTTAACTTTTTTCTGTTCAATTTTTGATAAATACT